>JACRGM010000015.1 GCA_016212345.1 Nitrospinota bacterium | reverse complement strand
GGAGGGGTCATTGGGTATGATGCTGGCACGGTATATAAAGTTTGGTTGAGCAAACTCTACATTAGGATCTTCGCTATAAAGTGCGACCGTCTTCTCCACTGTTGCACCTGATTTGATCCTCACGAGCTGGGCATTCATCTGGGAGATATCACTGATCCTAGTGGTGCCTATCCGTGAATGAATCGAGTCTGTGGAAAAGGTCTTTAAATCAGATCTAAATTTGACAATTACCTCATCTGGGATAAATTCTCCATCAGTAACTACACTAGCCGAATTCTTACCCACATCATTAATAACACTATATGCCGACGATGAAAGATTAATAACCAGTAATGTCAGGATACCACAAAATAATCTACCTCTCCTTATTAGGGGACTATATCTATATCTATCCATTAAATCTCCTCACCTTTAAATGGTAAATATGGTAAATGGGATAAAAAACATAACTTTAAATTTATTATATAAAATAAATAAGAGATTGTCAAGAGCCTTGAAGACCTCAACCCAAGTATCTTTCCCCTCACCCTCCCCTCTTCCATTGTGGAAGGTGGGATTAACTAATTGATTTTACATCAATTACCCCAATCCCCGTTGATGGGGGAGGATAGTGGGTGATTGGATGTTGTAGAATCTCCAACGCATATTAATCTATTTATATTATTAATGATTATAAGAAAAATTATATATTTGACTTATAATATTTCTTGCATGATAATGAAGTTAAAGTAAAGAGATGTTAAACCATTAAACCCAAGAAAGGAGGAGTATTGTCATGAAAAGAAATGAAAAGAAATTCTATAAAAACAAACTTGTTAAGGTAGTATTCTTACTTGCCTTAGTGTATGGAGGCTTTGGGAATTACAATCAGTTTTATCTACATTATGGATATGGGAATGATACCTTTTGGGGAGAGGTCTTCAGATTCTTCTTAAGCAGATATGCAGAATATATAGCGGTGATCCTCTTTGGAGTCGTTGTAGTTTACTTTGAGAGAAATCAATATACCAGGAGGAGGATATTAACCCTGATGCTGTTTATGCTATTTTTACATATAGGTGCTCCGTTCTTTCTATCCATCCCTGAGCCCTCTTACGGACAAAACCTCCCGTTTCAGTCAACATTACCATCTCCTCATGCACCCGGCACAATGCTATTTATTGTCTTTGCTCTAGGAGCCTTTTTAATTGGTAGACGTTTTGACTGTGGCTGGAACTGCCAGTGTGTTGGATTCAGAGAGACTGTTGGACGTCCATGGAGGGAGACTACAATCAAGACAGGGACAGCATGGAAACTTAGACATATCAAATGGTTCTTTTTCTCAGCTATGTTGGTATATCTCGTACTGATATTTACCCCACCTACAGAGTTTTCTGCGAGATATTTTAATACCTTCTGGAAGACAGTAGTAGCAATCTATTTCTTAAGTGCCATATTTATACCACTAACTGGCAATAGGGCTGTATGCAGGTTTATATGTCCCTTTGGTTCCCTATATGGGTGGATGCAGAAGATAAGTCCTTTTGTGAGGATTAGGGCAGACAAGGAAAAATGTGTTAGTTGTCTAAACTGTGAAAAGGAATGTGATATGGGTATACCGATTAATACCCTTGTTCATAAGGTCGGCCAGATAAAGAGTGTTGAGTGTATGGGATGCGGAAGGTGTATCCAGATATGTCAGAAAGGGGTATTAAGGTTCGAGGATGTTAGGGATTATCTCTGGGCCTTAGTTCGATATGTTAAGAATATCTTCATATGGGGAGAGAAAAGAGAACTGAAGGAGGTAATAGGATGTAAGCAAGAATCTAAGGATGTAACAAAAGAGAAAAAGGTTAAGCACGATAGATTGGAACTCTCCGATATAATCTTTGCATTGACACTATCAGGGACAGTGACCTTAGCTATGATCGGTTTAGCCCTGTTATTTCAATAAAGAAGGGAGGGAGGAAGTTATGGAAGAGATAAGATTTGCAATATATTCGGCCTTGCTAATAGGAGGAGTGGCTACTCTAATATATCTATTAGAGAGAAAGAGCGATGAAGGATTATTTCAAAAAGAGGGGGTGCCTCAAAAGTACGGCCGTAAGAGGCCCAATGGAGAAATACAATCTCAGGAAGGATTATTTGAAAAAGAGAAGGCGCCGCAAAAGGGTGAGGTTAAAAAGAAGATAGTCATATGGTCTCTTATGATTCTCTTCTGGGGGGCGTTATCCCTTTTTCTTCCATGGAACATTAACGAATTAGCCTATCTACTTCTGGGGGCCTGTATGATCTGGGGCGTGATATATCTTTACCTACAGAAGAGTCAGTATGATAAGGCTCAGTATGATAAAGATCAAGAGGAGTAATTTAATTAAACATTTGTGAAAGGAGGATATCTTTTATGAAGGTATTTGAAAAAGAAGAGTTAATAAATAATATTAAAGAAGGGGAAAAGGCTGTTGATTTTTCAATTAATAAGGAGCAATCTCTATTTGATCTAAAGGGAGATGTAATATTTCTTATCTTCTGGAAGTCTCTCTGAGGAGGATGTCAACAGGAGGCTCCTGTTGTGGAAGCAAATATATGGGAAAGGTCTAAGGATAATGGACTAAGGATATTTGCGATTGGTGTAAAAGAGGAGAGGAGGAGTTGTGAAAAATGGATAGATGAACATGATCTATCTTATCCTGTTATCCCTGACATTGAAGGATCCATATTTAAGAATTATGCAGATGGTTCTGTTCCGTATAATGTGATTATTGATAAAGACCTCAAGGTTATATATTCAAGTGGAGAGAAGTTTAATGAAGATAAAATTTATGAGATATTAAAAAGATTGTTTTGAGGTAGTTGAAATTGATAAGGGGGGAATAACAACCCCCTTAATCCCCCTTTAATAAAGGGGGGTAGGGGGTTGTTTAAATTGTAAACATCTCTAAGATTAAAAGATATGTATCGCATCTCCATATATTGCACTACTTCCCTCCATAATTATCTCTGAAAGTGTAGGATGGGGATGAAGGATCTTACTTATCTGTGAGGTGATTAATTTAAAAGATTTGGCCAATGCAATCTCTCCGATCAATTCACTTGCCTCTTGCCCTATTATATGTGCTCCGAGGATCTCCTCATTCTTTGCATCGGCAATTATCTTTATCATACCAT
>JACRGM010000007.1 GCA_016212345.1 Nitrospinota bacterium | reverse complement strand
ACTTAATGGGGATATAAAGGAATTTTATAAACCTATATTTACACTTAATATTCATGCACCGAGACTAGATTTTAACGATATACGATTAGTTAGACAGAGAGACATAAGAGAAATCAATGACTTACTTAAAGATAATCCCATATGGAAGAATTCTATTGGGAATGGGATAATAGTTATTGATAACGGGGGGTTCAAGGGTATATACATTGGAAAGATTGATGCAGATCTTTTACTAAATAATGGTCTGATAAAGGCAAAGGATATTACAGTTAAATCTGGTAATGATTATCTTAAGGGTAGCGGTGGGTTAAATCTGGTTTCAGAAAAGGGGCTTGAATTTGATATTAATATGTATGGTAAAAGGATAGATCTAAAAGAATTTATAAGGCCCATTGGATCAGATCTTAGGGATAGTATGAGCGGTACTATCTCCTTGTCTTTGAGTTTATGGGGATATGGATATACCTTAGAGGAGCTGAGGAGATCACTCTTTGGAAAGTTTAATCTATATATGAGAGAGGGTATGATCAATCGTTCAAGGCTCAGGAGAGGGGTAGGTTCGATATTAAATCTCCCTACTATAGATAATGGAAGGGTGCCTGAAGATAGATATCAAGACAAGCCTTATAATGTAATCAAGGGAGATTTCCTTATCAAGGATGGAATGGCATATACAGAGAACTTTTTAATAGATACTAATGAAAAGAGGACATTTGCTGTAGGTAATATTGATTTGGGGGAGAGAGAGATCAATTTGTTGATCGGTAGTGCACCACTAGCCACCCTTGATAGACTTATAGATAGTATCCCTATAGTGGGGAGGATAGTTACAGGGGATGAAAAGGGACTCTTGGTAACCTACTATGAGATAAAGGGTAAGATGTCAAATCCGAAGATTACCCTTATACCCTTTAAGTCCTTGAGTGAAAAGATATTTGATATTATCAAGGGGGTCCTCCTTACCCCACGGGAGATATTAACACCCTCTAATAATTAAGTAAGGAGTAGGGGCAGGTTATAAACCTGCCCTTTAACAGGATAATGGAGATATTAACACCCCCTAATAATTAAGTAGGGAGTAAGGTTTAAAAGCAAAATTTTGTATTTCGGGAGTCTCTCCCGAAACCGATCCCCAAAGGATATATTTCGGGAAGGATTCCCGAAATATAAAAATTTAGATATTAGGATTTAGAATTTATATAAAGGTAGTGGGGTGGCATGGACAAACTTGTTTGTCCGTGTCTTTGTGGTAGGGTGAAAGGCTATTTTCAGAGGAAGGAGAGATACTAATGCAGATAGAAACCATAAAGAGGATATATGCTAATTATTCTCATTTTTATGACCTTTTATTTAAACAGTTTTTTTATCCCCGTCAGAAATATGTAATTCAATCAATGCAGATTAAGCCAAATGAAAAGGTACTTGATGTCGGTGTAGGTACAGGGCTCTCACTCTCTATCTACCCACGACATTGTTATATTACGGGGATTGATGTCTCTAAAGAGATGCTTAATAAGGCTAGAAAAAAGGTGGAGAAGTTTTCCCTTTCACATGTTACCTTAAGAGAGATGGATGCAATGAACCTCGATTTTGAGGATAACGCCTTTGACTATGTATTTGCCACATTTGTTATAAGTGTTGTTCCAGATCCAATCAGGGTGATCTCAGAGATGAAGCGTGTAGCTAAGAATGATGGGAAGATCGTTATCGTAAACCATTTTCAAAGTCAGAATAAATTTATTGCAAAGATCGAGAAGTGGATCTGCCCTCTAAGTAGAAGGATTGGGTGGAGATCAGATCTTTCACTTGATTATCTTGTTAGGGAGACCAATATAGAGATAGATTATAGTTATAAGCTTAAGAAGATAGATCTGTGGAATGTTGTCTTTGTAACAAATAATAAATCAGATTAGCCTCCCTATGCCTGCAAGGGCATATATGTTCCAATCGGGATATCCTTCCAACCCCTTGTAAAATATTGCCTTAATATCTAGATATAGAATTTATCCCCCCTTTTGGTACATCCCTTATTGTAACGAGTGTTATAAAGGGGATGAGGATGTGCCTATCTATTGTTTTAACTCCAAGTATTTCCAATTGTTATAGGTTCCGAAAAAATATTTATACAAATTTGTTAGTAGGCATAAGATTTGCATGTCTATTTTTAGATATAAATCGAAGATTACATGGCGTATCTTCTTCACCACATACACAAAATACACAAATTATTGGAGGCGATAAAAGATGGGATGGGAGAGAGGTAGATTCATTCTATTTATTTTAATTCTATTTTTCTATGCGATCTTTTTGGTTAATGAAGGAAACAGCCTTACCCTTACACCAACATTAGATTCCATCACCCCTGACTCAGGCCGGAATGATTTAGTAACCAAGGTAACCATAAAGGGGACGAATTTTGAACAAGGTGCAAATGTCTCTATCTTTCCAGCTAGTCCATATATCATCGGCTCTGCTGATACCCCAGGTTATGCCTACGATGTCTATGTATCAGGGGGGATTGCCTATATAGCAGATTATGATTCAGGTCTTCATATAATAGATATCAGTATCCCCTCAAACCCAGTGCTCATCGGCTCTGTTGATACCCCAGGTTATGCCTATGGTGTCCGTGTCTCTAATAGTTATGCCTATGTGGCTGATGGGGATGCAGGTCTTCAGGTGATAGATATCAGCACCCCTAATGCCCCTGTAATTATAAGCTCTGTTAACACACCAGGTCAGGCCCATGACATCTATCTCTCTGATAGTTATGCCTATGTGGCTGATGGGGATGGAGGTCTTGTGGTGATAGATATCAGCACCCCTAGTACCCCTAAGATTGTAGGTTCTGTTGACACACCAGATGAGGCCTATGGTGTATATGTCTCTGATAATTATGCCTATGTGGGTGATCAGTATTCAGGTCTTCAGGTAATAGATATCAGCACCCCTAGTACCCCTAAGATTGTAGGTTCTGTTGACACATACGGTGTGGTCAGTGATGTCTATGTCTCAGGTAGATATGCCTATGTGGCTGCTGCATATAAAGGTTTATATGTGATAGATATCAGTATCCCCACCAGACCTAGAATCTTAGGCGGGATAACCAATTATCTT
>JACRGM010000055.1 GCA_016212345.1 Nitrospinota bacterium | reverse complement strand
TTATCCCCAAATCCCGCCAAATCGGATTTTGGGTTATCTTTGGCTGAGTAGGATGATTTAAGCTCGCCCCCTTCAGCATAAGTGACCTCTATACGGTTAACATGGAATGGGGACTTTTATCACTTCTTGTGTGCAATTTCCCCTTTCGTTAGCACGTATCGGGTACACTTCTCCTCCTCCTGAATTGCTAAAGGGGGCAAGACAGATGCCCAATTCTGGAGATCTTGTGGTGTCAATGATATCGCAAGCCCTGTCACTCCAAAACGATTACTTGAGCATATATTCATCCTTTTCCTTAAATGTTTATATTTTTTTACAATATTCGTGCCATATTGTTAATGATGACATAGGTTTTCTCTTTTTATATAATTATTTGAATTATAATGAAATATTGACAATAAAATCCTTTAGTATTAAAAAAGGGGTGATGAATAGATATTTATCTCCTGAGCCAAATGGGATAGAGGTTGTCAGAAATGGTAACTCGGAGGGGAGAATTTGGTTTATATTTCAGTAAGTTATGAGTCTGTGCCAAATGGGATAGGATGATACCATTTGGGACTATTTTATCAGCTTGAAGACAGACCAGAATTTCACTATCGAATTTATCTTCATTCCTTCTTACTTGAAGAAGGATACCCGTATCTATAATAATATCCATCTGTTGTCTTTTCAACACGGTTTAGGAGTATCCCCATGATATCTCCCTTATCATTCAGTAATGATAGGGCATGGTTGATTGTATCCTTTGGCGTCTGACCTGCATGGACAACAAGGATGATACTATCCACTATTGATCCCAGTATGATAGAATCAGTTATAGGGAGTACTGGAGGGGAATCTATTATGATATAGCGATCTTCGTATCTTCTTTTTATCTCCTCTATGAGTCTTTTCATCTTTTCAGAGCCTATAAGCTCTGAAGGATTAGTAGGGGGGGTGCCTGCCCCTAGGAGAGTTAATCTCCCTATATCTGTTTTATAGAGTAGATCAGAAAATTCAATATCATTACTGAGATAATCAGCAAGCCCCTCCTTCACATCTATCCCAAGCATGGTATGAACCTTTGGTTGTCGTAGATCACAATCAAGAAGGAGGACTTTCTCTTCAATACCCTGGGCAATAGAAATCGCCAGATTTATTGCTACTACTGTCTTCCCTTCTCCCCTGACAGCACTTGTTATAAGAAAGAGTCTATGGGATTTCTTTTCACCCGCACTAAGTATATGGGTCCTTAGATTTTTAAACTGTTCTGCATAGATAGATGAGGGTTCTATGAGGGTTACAATATGATTAGATACCTTTGTAGGGTCAATCAATATCTGTTTAGATGTGATCTTATCCATGAAATCACCCTTTTTACTAATGGATCAATTTTACTAATGGATCAAATAGTTCGTTCCAATTTATTAATCGTATCTCTTCTATAGAAGAGGGGAGCACTCCTATTCTATCTATAACTATGATAAGGGCAATGAGGATCATGTAAAAGGATCCACTGATTAATAGATACCAATTATGATGTTTTTCACGCCTTATATCCTTATCTGTCACTATATTAGAGATTATACCAAGGAGAGGGAGAGAAAAGGACTCCTTTGCATCCCTGTATCCCTTGACAGAATTATCTGTATATTCAAGAAAGTAGGCAAGACCAAGACCAGCCCCAAGACCGAGTATAAGACCTATTAATATAATCTTTATCCTATTTGGTTTTGCAGGATGGATCGGAAGTATCGCCTGATCTATGATCTGATAGCTCTCTGATTCATTTGTATATTTCAAGGACTCATCTATCCTTGCCTCCTCCAGCTTGTGAAGGAGCATCTTGTGTATATTATCATTGACATTATAATCCCTTGTGAGGCGAACAAGTTCCTGTTCTTGAAGGGGTATACTCTTTACCTTGTTTTGATACTCTTCAACCTTTCTCTGGGATTCTTTATATCTGCTCTCAAGGGAGACGATCTCAAGCTCTACCTTCCCCAGTTCTCTCCGAAGATCCTGAAAGACAGGATTAAGGGTAGTTGTAATCTCCTCATCGGTCTCTCTTGTTTCCTCTATATTATCATTATCCTCTTCCTCTATTTTGATTAGCTTATCCTTTACCTCCCCTATCTCTCTCTTCACCCTTATTACATCAGGGTACCTCTCTGTATATTCGGGCATCATGGATGCCAGCTCCTCTTGGAGCCTATAAAGTCGTGCCTGAAGTATTGAGTGAGGGGATGTTGACTGTGTAGAAAAGGCTGTAATTAGGGGTTCTTCTCCTGATATCTGCCTTTGTATCTGGGATCTTCTTAATTTTGCCTCTTTTAGGAGGAGTTCTGTCTCTATCAATGAAGCTTGATAGTGCTCCAAACTCTGGAGATTTATATTTTCCTCCCCTGGCATCTGACCAATATTAGCCTCTTTATATTCCTTTA
>JACRGM010000050.1 GCA_016212345.1 Nitrospinota bacterium | reverse complement strand
GACCCGCGATCTGTCTAACGATTATCCTGATACCCTCATTCTCGATCAGAATAGTGTTCTGTTCATTTAAAAGTGATGCCTTTTCCTTAAAGGCAGATAAGAATATCCCCGGGTTATAGGTCTTCTTTATTATTCTCCCCGTACATGGAAAACGATTGATATGGACATTGAATATTGATAAGAATATACTTATACATATCCCTTTGGAATTCAACTGATTAGTACTATCATTATCATCCACCTCAGCAATCTTTATTATCTTACCATCTGCGGGAGAGAGAATAACTTCTGACTGATCCGGGATATCTCTATCAGGATCACGGAAGAAATAGATTATAAATAGTGTCAGGAGGCCGAAGAGACTTCCTATTATAAAGAGGTTAAGGAGAAAGAATAGGATTGTCAATCCCCCAAAAAGTAGGATAAACCTGAATCCATCCCTCGCTATAGGCATTGTGAATATCTTAGCTCTCCTCAAATATCCCCTCCCTCTATGCACTTCATTACTCCCTACTTCCTAATCCACTTCATCATACCCCTGAGACCCTTCCCCAATATCTCTATAGGGTGTTCTGCATCCCTGTTGGTGAGTGCATTAAATACTGGGCGATTTGCCCTATTCTCTAGTATCCATTCCCTTGCAAATTCCCCTGACTGTATCTCTCTTAGGATTCGACGCATCTCATTACGGGTCTTCTTATTGATAATCCTATGTCCCCTTGTAAGATCACCATACCGAGCGGTATCACTAATAGAATGTCTCATCTTAGTGATCCCACCTTCATGGATCAGATCAACAATCAGCTTCAACTCATGTAGACATTCAAAGTAGGCTATCTCGGGTTGATACCCTGCCTCTACAAGGGTATCAAACCCTGCCTTGATCAGTTCGCTCACACCGCCACACAAGACAGCCTGTTCCCCAAAGAGATCTGTCTCTGTCTCCTCCTTAAAGGTCGTCTTGATAACACCCCCCTTTGTCCCACCAATACCCTTGGCATAAGCAAGTCCTAATCCTTTTGCATTACCAGAGAAATCTTGATGGATCGCTAGGAGACAAGGTACACCCTTACCCTCCGTATACATTCTTCGCACCAGATGACCAGGGCCTTTGGGGGCAACCATAAAGACATCAATATTGGTGGATGGGACTATCTGTCCAAAATGGATATTGAAGCCATGGGCAAAGGCCAATGCATCCCCATCTTTTAGATGAGGCGAGATCTCTTTCTGAAATAGATCCCCCTGTCTATCATCAGGGATAAGGATCATTATAATATCTCCCTTCTCTGATGCCTCAGATATAGTTGTGACCTTAAGCCCTTCCTTCTCCGCGATTCCCCGGCTAAGACTATCTCTTCTTAGTCCTACTATCACATCTATGCCACTATCTTTCAAGTTGAGGGCGTGTGCATGGCCCTGACTTCCGTATCCTATAATAGCAATCTTCTTATCCTTTAATATCCCAATATCCGCATCATTATCATAATAGATATTTGCCATCTTATAATTCCTCCCTTCAAATTCTCCCTTCAAAGATCGAAAACAAAACTATCCCAATAATTTGGTTCCCCTAGACATTGCAATCCGACCTGTCCTGGCAATCTCCTTTATGCCGAGGGGTTTCAACAGCTCAATGATTGCAACTATCTTATCCTCATCCCCTGTTACTTCAACAGTGTATGTCTTTGGACTGACATCTACGATCTTTCCACGAAATATATCCGTGATCCTTAATATCTCTTCACGTACAGAAGGCTCTGCATTTACCTTGATCAGAACCATCTCACGATCCACGAATTTCTCCTCTGTAAGATCAACGACCTTTATGACATCCACAAGTTTATTGAGCTGTTTGGTAATCTGCTCAATAATACGATCATCTCCCCTCGTAACAATAGTCATCCGTGATATACTAGGATCAATAGATTCAGCCACACATAGACTTTCTATATTGAATCCTCGACCACTGAAAAGTCCTGCAATACGGGCAAGGACACCAAATTCATTTTCAACAAGTACTGATATAGTATGTCGCATCGTTAAAGCAATATCATCTCACTTATAGGCCTACCTGCGGGGACCATGGGATAAACATTCTCCTCAGGCTCCACTACAAAGTCTATCACCACTGGTTTTGGTGTATCTATAGCCTCCTTAATAACCTTCCTTACATCCTCTGGTTTCTCTGCCCGTAGTCCCACGGCACCGTATGCCTCTGCCAACTTTACAAAATCAGGGGTGGAATCGAGTGCGGTATAGGAGTAACGTCTGTTATAAAAAAGCTGTTGCCATTGTCTGACCATCCCTAGATAGCCATTATTTAATATCGCAACTTTTACAGGGAGATTATATTTTACAGCCGTTGCCAGTTCCTGGACATTCATCTGGAAGCTCCCATCCCCTGCGATATCAAATACTATCTTGTCAGGAAAGGCTACTTGTGCCCCTATGGCAGCAGGGAAGCCATATCCCATTGTCCCTAATCCCCCTGAGGTAAGAAGGGTACGCGGCTTTGTAAATTTATAATATTGAGCAGTCCACATCTGATTCTGCCCAACCTCAGTAGCTATTATAGCATCACCTCTTGTGATCTCATTTATCTGTTCAATAACATATTGGGGTTTTATCTTTTTGTCCTTCTCCTGTTTATATGTTAGGGGATAGGTACTCTTCCATTTCTCTATCTGTTCAAGCCACACATGATGATCTCTCTCCCATTCCTTTTTTTCTCCCTTTAATAGAAGGTTCAATTTCTTGAGGACATTCTTAACATCCCCAACTATCGGTATATCTACAGGCACATTCTTGCCAATAGCTGTAGGGTCTATATCTATATGGATTATCTTTGCATTGACAGCAAACTCATCCAGCTTCCCTGTGACCCTATCATCGAATCTGACACCTATAGCTATAATAAGGTCTGTCTCTGTTAATGCCATATTGGCCATGAATGTCCCATGCATCCCACACATACCTAGTGAAAGGGGATCAAGTTCTGAGAATCCACCCAACCCCATCAGGCTATTGGTTACCGGGATATTTGTAATCTTTGCCAACTCTGTTAACTCCTTTGAGGCGACAGAGAGGATCACCCCACCACCTGCAAAGATCACAGGCCTACTAGCCTTAATTATAGCCGAAACCACCTTCTTGATTTGACCTGCATGCCCTTCATAGTTAGGTCTGTAACCCCTTATCTTCACCTCTTTAGGAGACTCATACTCGATCTCAGTAGAGAGTACATCCTTGGGTAGATCTACAAGAACAGGGCCAGGTCTTCCTGTAGTAGCAATAGAAAACGCCTCATGTATGGTCCTTGCCAAAGAGGAGATATCCCTTACCAGATAACTATGTTTGGTACATGGTCTTGAGATCCCTATTATATCTGCCTCCTGGAAGGCGTCATTTCCGATCATCGGTGTTGGGACCTGTCCAGTAAAGATCAATACAGGAATCGAATCCATATAGGCAGTAGCAATACCTGTAACAGTATTTGTTGCCCCAGGACCTGAGGTTACCACACAGACCCCTGGTCTCCCTGATGCCCTTGCATAGCCATCCGCAGCATGGACAGCACCCTGTTCATGCCTGACAAGGATATGTCTTATATGTGGATTATCAAATAAGATATCATAGATATTGAGTACCGACCCCCCAGGATACCCAAATATAGTATTTACCTTCTCTCTTATCAGGCTCTCTATAAATATCCCTGCCCCCGACTTTTTCATAGCTTAATCTTAATACCTTACTTTAGTATAGCCCCAGTATTTGCAGATGTTACCATCCTTGCATATCTCCCTAGATAACCCCCCTTGATCTTGGGAGGAGGTGGATTCCATTCCTTTAATCTCCTCTCAACCTCACCTTTATCTACACAGAGATCTATCTTCCGTCCATGTATATCTATCTCTATCTTATCCCCCTCTTGAACAATAGCTATAGGTCCACCCTCTATTGCCTCAGGAGATATATGTCCAATACAGGGGCCCCGTGTCCCACCTGAGAATCGGCCATCAGTAATAAGGGCCACAGACCCTCCTAATCCCATACCTGTTATAGCAGAGGTTGGAGAAAGCATCTCCCTCATACCAGGGCCACCCTTAGGCCCCTCATACCTGATCACAATGATATCCCCTTTGATGATCTCCCCTCCCATAATCGCCTTCATTCCTTCCTCTTCTGAATTAAAGACCCTTGCCCTTCCTATTATCTTCATCATATCCTTACTCACAGCAGATTGCTTAACTACAGCCCCATCTGGGGCAAGACCCCCTCTTAAGATAGCTATTCCACCCTCTTTGTTATATGGATTACTTATGGACCTTATTATATCATTGTCTACCACCTCTGCCTGATCAGATATCTCTCTCATACTCTTCCCACTAATAGTTATTATATCATTGATCTTATCCCCAAGATTCTTTATCACACCAGGTATCCCACCTGCATATTCAAGATCCTCCATAAGGTATTCACCTCCGGGTTCGATACTGATGATCTGAGGTGAATCCTTGCTAATTATATCAAAGAGCTCCAGATTAAGTGATATACCCGCATCGTATGCTATTGCAGGGAGGTGAAGAACAGTATTAGTCGATCCT
>JACRGM010000049.1 GCA_016212345.1 Nitrospinota bacterium | reverse complement strand
CTGACTATGACAATTATGTGTCAAATAACTTTAAGTATTCTACCCGATTCAGACTGGCAACTCTTCCATCAGACCAAGTTGTACCAACAGAATATAAACACGGATTCAAGGCAACCTATGTTATTGTTGAAGGGGTTCATGGTTTTACTCCGTTGTACATAGGGCATGATAATACAGTTAGAGGGATGTTTACCAGGAGGTTTGGGATTGTTGATAATATGGATTTTGATTATATTGTTAGTGAGACCGGGACATGGATTCCTCAGCCATCAGGCTTTGCATATGGCCCAGACTACCGATATGCTAAGGGTGGTGGAGATAGTGACACAGCCACCTGGCCTGCTGAGTTAATTAGTGGGTCTGGCATCTATGAGGTGTTTGCATGGTGGGTACCAAATAAGGATGATAATGCTACCAATGCCCCATTTACTATCACCCATAATGGTGCAACTAATAAAGTAGAGGTGGATCAGGCACAAGATGGTATAAGGTGGTTTAGCTTTGGAGGATTTTACTTTGCTGGTAATGGTGAAGAGGGTGTGACCCTATCAGATGATGGAGTTGCTGAAGGTAAACATGTAATTGCAGATGCAGTTAAGTTTGTATTTCTTGGGAATGTTGTTGACAATGCTGATACTAATCAATTCACTACCCTAGGTACATGGGATACAGCCCCTCCACCTCCAAGCGGGGTTATCAGTATAAACAATATATATGCTACCAATCCTGATACATTACTTAATCCTCCTACCTTCCATTATCATTTGGTAACTGAGTCTCTTGGTGGTACTGGTGACAACACAGCCACTTGGACTCCTAATTTAACCGAAGGAGGAGGCTATTATAGGGTATTTGTACGGTATCCAGCATTGTCACTTGAGGGTGCTCCTTCTCCTTATAAACTTGGTGAAGTGCCATTTACAGTTAACTATACTACTGATCCTGACACTCATAATCCAGCCTCTATGACAGTAGAGATTAATCAAAATACTCATGGGGGTGATTGGGTGGATCTTAACCCAAATGGGCTCTTTTATTTTGCTGATGATGGTATAAATCCAGAGAATGTGGTTCTATCAGATTTAGGTGTGCCGGTAAACCAATATATATTGGCAGATGCTGTGAGGTTTGAAAAACAGGATCATCTTGTATCACATTCAGACGAACTGATAGCCAAGAGTGTGACTCAGCGTTGTCATCACCATGGAGGTAGTAGTAATGATAATTTTATAGTAAATGTGGGTATTTGGTATCGGGCTGAGTTTACTGTATTGCGTGATCAATATGGGGCATTGGAAAGTCTATATGTCTATGATGATGACCCTATCACAATGGAGAGTGGGTTAGTAGCAAAAGACTCTAAATATATACCTAAGGTACAAAAGAATCCAACAGGTTGGACGCCAGATTTTCCTTTTCCAGGGCATGATGATTGGCATCTTAGTATTGGGGCCCAGGGAGGTGGAGAGACCTATTATTTTGATGGTGATATAGACTGGCTTGCTATTGCCACAAAATCTCTTGTTTGGCTGTTTGATGAAGGGGTGGGGCAGACCACAAACGAGGCTATTGGTTATTCTGACTCTACCGGGGTATATAACATGGTACTCGGAAATAATAATGACCCTGCAGGGGAGAGTGAAGATCCTGTATGGACAGATCAGACAGATCCAGGTAGATTTGGAAATGCCTTGGTGTTTACTAAGGCCGAAAATGATCGAGTAACCCGTCCATACACAGGTATAATTGGCTCTATTAGAGGTCCGAATCCGACTGGAAATAAGCTCACAGTAGAATCATGGATCAAGCCTAAATCTGAAATCATGGATAGCTATAGTAATACAATCCTCACCAGTGGTTGGGACAGTGGGTACACCCTTGAGACATATTATCGTAAACTTCGCTTCAGAATTTGTGGTCAAAGCTTTACCATGAGTTCTTCTTTGATCAACACCTTCGATGTCTGGCACCATGTAGCAGCAGTATGGAATGGTGATGAACATAGGGTCAAGCTATATTACGATGGTGTAGAGACTGATTCATTCTTTGCGCCCATTACATATAATGAGGGTACTTCACAGTTTGAGATCGGCAACCGCGGGATTAATAGAGGTTTTCCTGGGGTCATAGATGAAGTACGCATCTCGGATGCAGCTCTGAGTCCAGAACAACTCGGTTACAACAGAAGTATTGCTCCTTAAAAGATAAAGTTGGAGTTTATCTGCTCTGTGGCATGAGGATGCGAATAACAACGGAATAGCCGTACAAGCTTAAAGCTTGTACGGCTATTCTTATTTTGTATTCTTATTTTGATATTGACATTATATATCTTATATGATAATATTATTGTTATCTTATTGTACGAGGAGAAATCTTCTTCATACCCTTGACAAGAGGATGGCAAACAACTTAGTAGACAATTTTATATTGTAAGGATAAAAAATGAATCTGAACCAATATAGATTATTGCTGATTATTTTCACAATTATATGTACTACTCTTATCACTGTAGAAAATACCTATGCCATCCTACCTATCATTGACTCTATTACACCAGATTCTGGTCTGAATAATCTACCAACCGATGTAACAATAACAGGGGCGAATTTTGAACAAGGTGCAAATTTCTCTCTCTTGCCGGGTATGCCTTATATCAAAGGTTCAGTTGATACACCTGATACGGCTATTGGTGTTTATGTTTCAGGCAAATATGCATATGTGGCTGGGGGGTTATCAGGGTTACAAATAATAGATATCAGCACCCCAGCCAGTCCTGAGATTGTAACCTCTGTTGAGACAGATGGTTTTGTTGCAGATGTTTATGGTTCAGGTAACTATGCATATATGGTTGTACAATATGGTCTGGTTTCACCAGCGGCTTTACAAGTGATAGATATTAGCGACCCCTTTAATCCTTCAATAATAGGCTCTTTAGACGCCCTAGGTGAGGTTGAGGCTCTCCATGTTTCAGGCAACTATGCATATATAATTAATGATTGGGATTTAGAAATTATAGATATTAGCGATCCCTCCAGCCCGATAATTATAGGCTCTGTGGATACACCAGGTCATCTCCACGATGTCTATGTCTCAGGGAGTTATGCCTATGTGACTGAGGGTTATATTTGGTCTTGGTGGGAGCAAGAAGGAAATTTACTGGTAATAGATATTAGCATCCCTTCCAATCCGGAGATTATAAGCTCTATTAATATATCTTCATATTGGGAAGCCGATCGTGTTTATGTTTCAGGAAACTATGCTTATGTGACAGTAGTGGGAACGGATTATGATGGTGTATATTTGAGTTATTTACACATAATAGATATCAGCACCCCATCCACTCCTGCTTTAACAGGTTTGATTCATTTGCCAGAGCCAGACTGGTCTTATTATCATCTCTATGTTTCAGGTAGCTATGCATATGCGACTCTTGAGGCAGGTCTTTGGGTAATAGATATTAGTACCCCATCCAGTCCGATAATGAGAGGTTTTATAGGTATAGGAGGTTGGGTCCATGATCTCTATGGTTTAGGGGACTATGTTTATGTGACAGCTTGGGACTCAGGTCTTCATATAATAGATATCAGTAGTCCCTTTTCAGGACCTGCAACGATAAGTTTTGTTTACACAAATTATGATCCTCCATACGGAGATTTGGCAAAATATGTCTATGTCTCAGGGGACTATGCCTATGTGTTAGGTGCAGACTCAGATGCAGACTCTTTATATAAGGTAGATATTAGTAACCCTTCCATGCCAAGGAAAGATTTTCATGTAGCTTACATAGACTCGGGCACAAGTCTCTATGTCTCAGCCAGCTATGCATATGTTACTAATTCTGAAGGTTTACATATTATAGACCTCTCTGGTACTGAAATCATAGTCTCTGTTGAGACTCCAGGTTATGCATGGGATGTCTATGTCTCAGGTAATTATGCATATGTAGCTGATGGTAGCTCAGGTTTACAAGTTATAGATATCAGTAATCCATATAGTCCTGAGATTATAGGTTCTGTTGACACACGAG
Organism: Nitrospinota bacterium; assembly: GCA_016212345.1. GTDB lineage: Bacteria > Nitrospinota > Nitrospinia > SZUA-224 > SZUA-224 > SZUA-224. The sequence continues at coordinate 1,390 of JACRGM010000049.1, read as the reverse complement.
GTTTTGCATGGGATGTTGATGTTTCAGGTAATTATGCATATGTAGCTGATTGGGGGTCAGGTTTACAAGTGATTGATATCAGTACACCCTCCAGTCCTGAAATCATAGGCTCTGTTGAACTACTAAGTGATGCCGAGGCTGTTTATATTTCAGGTACCTATGCATATGTGGCAGAAGGAGGGGGGGTGGACGAATGGCTAGGTCTACAAGTTATAGATATTAGTACACCCTCCAGTCCTGAAATTATAGGCTCTGTTGAGACCCCAGGTTATGGTTTGGATGTCTATGTCTCAGGTAACTATGCATATGTTGGGAGGTCAAAGTTACTGATAATAGATATAAGCACCCCATCTAGCCCCACAATAATAACCTCTACAACCTATGATTTAATCTATGGTATAGGGGAAAATATATATTTTTCAGGTGATTATGCATATGTGCCAAAGGGGGAAGGCCTATGGGTTATAAAGACATCTTTGATAACACCAATATTATTAGAAGGCAATGCAGAAGACACCACCACTATAACAGCCACTATTCCTCCAGATCTACCAGAGAGCGCCTATAATATTATAGTAACAAATCCAAGTGGAGAGGTTGGCATATTGCGTAATGGCTTTAGAGTAGTAGAGGCAGTAGATATAACACCACCAGTGATAAGTGATGTCGCTGTTTTAGACATAACAGATACCACAGCAATAGTAACATGGGATACAGACGAACCTTCAGACAGTGTAGTTAAATTCGGCACAACCTCAGGTGAGTACACAGATTCTATATCAGATATAACCTTGGTTACATCGCATAGCCAAAAACTTACGTCTTTAACACCAGATACAACATACTATTTTATTGTGAATAGTGCTGATTCAAGTGGCAACCCTACGGAGAGTCAAGAGCACAGCTTTAAAACATTGACTAGTACTATTGTAGATGGCGTTGTGGACAACTTTATTCATTAAATTCCCTCCTTACTAATTCGATTTCTCCCTTTATCTAAGATGATAATAATAAAGGGGTCTTCACGAACTCTCATGATCAACACCTTCGATGTCTGTCACCATGTATAGATTTTCAGATAATAAATTACACAAGGCTAGAGGGAGAAATCCGAGTAAGGCGTAATGATCGGTACGCCGTCGAGGATTTCGACTGATAACGCCGTGTAATTTGTTATATGGAAATCTATAGACAGGAGGGTTAAAAGATGGAACAGGTATCTTTGCAAGAGGAAAGGGATGCAATAGGTGGGAGATTAAAGAGGATAAGGAAAGAAAGGGGGTTAACCCAAAAGAAGTTGGTTGAAGTAATTAAAGGGAAGATTGATTACTCATATATTGGGAAGATAGAAAGGGGGGAGCAATTACCATCAATAAAGGTATTAAAGAGG
>JACRGM010000048.1 GCA_016212345.1 Nitrospinota bacterium | reverse complement strand
TATCTCTTTTAAGTTCTTCTAATTGATATTCAATATCCAGCTTTACTTTTTCCTCCAGAAATGCATGCCTGAATTCATCAGAAGAAAGTTGCCTCTTAAGATAATCTTCTGCAATGCTCATTTTACACCTCTCCATATTTTTCTGATAAATTTCGCTCTCTCAATCTCATTTTTTAGGGTCTTTTGTTCTTTTTTTATAAAACCATGCGTAAAAATAATCTGCTTCTCAAATTCGTAGAAATAAAAACTCCTTGATATTCTGTTTTCAAGACTAACCCTAAGTTCAAATATGCCATCTTCTATATTTTTTAGCATGATGGCTATAGCAGAATCCCTTTACCAGCTTGTAATATTATCAGCCTCAAAGATCAGCTTAACAATCCCCTGATAGTCTATTGTCTCTATATTGAGTTTAGATCCACCCCTTGCCTTTACATCATCATGACAGGCAAATACTTTAAGCCCATCGAGGGGTATTGTAGAAAGGACTGCATCATGGAGAAGTACAAGGATAACCTCTTTTCCACTTGCAAGCTGCCTGCGGGCAATATCTATTGCATATGAATCATTCTCTTTTTTTACAACATGTAATATCTTCATCTTACCAATTTATTACTATATCCCCGTGTGTGATAAGATCTGCGATCTCATCCCTTGATTTTATCAAGGGGTCGTATTTTATATCCTTTATACCCCTCTCCTCAAGTGATTCCTTTTCAGCTATGATATCAAAATCCATCTCCTTTAATGTACTAATATGCTTATCTGCATCAGGGAGATTTAAGACACCTGTATCACTTGAAGAAGAGATGGCATATACCCCATCCTCAATAAATACCACTTTAATACTGTTATCTGATGTTGTCATTCCTACACACATCCTCAGTGCCTCAAAGTTTTTGATAGTAGTAAAAGGATTTACCCTTATAACAACAAAAAGATTCTTCATCTTAATCTTTCCCCTGACCCTTAACTATTAAAGGCTACTAATCTAGTACAGTCCTCAATAATGGTGCCAAGAATATAAAGACTTGCCGCATTTACAGGTGACTTTTCAGCATCTACCCCTCTTTCAGCAGAATTATGTTCACAAACAGAGATCTCTACCCCCTTGTCCTTGAGTGAGACAAGTCCTGAATTATATACATTATAGACACCATCACACATCATAAATATCTTGACCTCTTTTCCCATTGATATGGCTGATTCTGCTAACTTTATTACTGTATGGGTATTTTCATGCTCTGGTGATGTTGTTAATAATATCGCCAAGATATCCTTTTTTTCTTCCATTGGTAGGTCCTTTATTAATATCTTTTAAGGGATATAGATTTCCATATAACAAATTACACGGCGTTATCAGTCGAAATCCTCGACGGCGTACCGATCAGTACGCCTTACTCGGATTTCTCCCTCTAGCCTTGTGTAATTTATTATCTGAAAATCTATAGTTTTGGAGGAGGATGCTCCCCCTCCAAATTCATTTTTTAAGATTCTATTTTATCTATTCATTATACTCGTGTCAAGAAAAATTTTTTATTGACAATGACAGACTATTACTGTTACCCTTTTTCAATAGAAATCTATAGGAGAGATGAAGAAGTGTATACCAATAAAACAGGAATAAATGTGATAGGGATTAGTCCTGAGGGTGTTAAAAGCCTTAATCCTGATAGGATAAGGGAGATAGAGAGGGCACAGATAGTGATTGGGGAGAAGAGGTATATAGAGTATTTTGAGTATGTCAAGGGTGATAAGATCTTGATAACAAGGGATATGGAAAGGCTCAAAAAATTAATTATGGAGAACATGGATGAGAACATTGTTCCAGAGAAAAGGATCGTTATTTTATCATCCGGTGACCCTAATTTATATGGTATCTCAGAATTTCTCTTTCAATTCATCCCTAAGAAGTATCTATTTATCCATCCTAATGTCAGTTCAATGCAACTTGCCTTTGCATCTATCAAGGAGACCATGAATGATGCGATAATCCTTAGTATAAATGAAAAAGATATAAATGAAACCGTTGAGATCATCAGGAGAAATAATAAGATTGGTCTCTTCACCAATAGTAGATATAATCCCCAGACTATTGCAAAGTTACTGATCGCTAAAGGTATCAAGGATTTCATGGTATATATCTGTGAAAGGATAAGAAATGAGGAAGAGAGGGTAATCGCTACAGATATGATCTCCCTATCTAAACGTAGTATATCACATCCAAATGTCATGATACTGATAAGGGAAAAGGGGATAAAGAGGCCCTTTCTATACCCTATCCCCATTCCCTGTTATCCTGGATCCCAAGATAGTGAGACCTCACCCAATGATGAAATAATTACTAGACCTGAGGTAAGGGTTATCATCCTGTCAAAGATGTGTATTAAGGAGGATAGTATTGTATGGGATGTATGGCCGGGGTACGGTTCTCTCTCAATAGAGACAGCTCTTATTGCGAAAAGGGGGGTAGTATTTGCTATTGAGAATGACAATAATATACTCAAGTATATGAGAGAAAATATATCAAAATTCAATCTAGAGAATATAAAAGTGATAGAGAGATTGGTACCTGAGGGGATGAGAGGTCTCCCTGATCCTGATTCGATATTTATAGGGGAAGGCAAAGGGAGGCTTGACAAGGTGATCGGTTGTTGTGCAAGACGGCTGAAGGTAGGAGGTAGAGTGATTATAAAGGGGGTGACTCTTAATACCCTAAAGGATGGTGTTGATCTTCTCGAAAGGAGGGGATTCGATGTAGAGGTTACATCTGTCAACATATCAAGGACAAAGGGGG
>JACRGM010000046.1 GCA_016212345.1 Nitrospinota bacterium | reverse complement strand
AGATTATAAAGAGATATGAGAAGATAGGGACGAGGATTTATAGAACAGATAGAGATGGGGCAATTCAGGTGATAACAGATGGGAAGGATTATTCAATTAAGACCTTTGATTAGGAGGTAGAGGATGCGCAAAGGCTTATCTCAGAAAAGTGCTTGTAATCTAATACAAGGTAGAATTATAATTTAAGTAAAAGATATTCTCGGCACGCTTCTTCGCTAATAAAGCAGTGTTAACTGGAAAATTAAGGATGCCGAACATACTAACAATAAATAAATTAAAGAATGCAAAGAGGGTAGTAATCTTGACAGGTGCAGGTATATCTGCTGAGAGTGGTGTGCCAACCTTTAGGGGTGAGGATGGTCTCTGGAGGAACTACAATCCCCATGAACTGGCAACCCCAGAGGCATTTGAAAGGGATCCAAGGCTTGTCTGGGAGTGGTATAATTGGAGGAGGGAGATTATACATCCTCTTGAACCAAACAAAGGGCATAGATTTATTGCAGAGTTAGAGAGGAATACCTCATGTTTTACCTTAATAACACAGAATGTTGATGGACTCCATCAAAAGGGAGGGAGTAAGAATTGTGTAGAGCTACATGGAAATATATGGAGGGTTCGCTGTGTAAAGGAAGGTAGGGTTTTTGGCTTATTAGATCTCCCTTTAAAGGATATACCCCCTCTATGCGGGTGTGGTTCAATCCTCCGGCCAGATGTAGTATGGTTCGGGGAGTCTCTCGATCCAGAGGTAATGTCTAAGGCATACAATGCAGTTAGGGATTGCGATTTTATGATGGTGATAGGGACATCTGCAGTGGTACAGCCCGCAGGATCCTTACCACTTATAGCCAAGGAGAATGGTGCTTATGTTGTTGAGATCAATATAGAGAAGACCCCTATATCAGGGATAGTAGATGAATCCCTGATTGGGAAGGCAGGGGAGATACTTGGGAAACTTTATCATGAAATACAGGGCCATTAAAGGGGTTAAAGATATATTGCCGGGAGAGACAGAGAAGTGGTACTTTATTGAGAGACATGTCAGGGATATCTTTGAAACATTTGGCTTTTCTGAAATAAAGATCCCTATTATTGAAAAGACTCCCCTCTTTGTAAGGGGGATTGGTGAGACAACAGATATAGTAGAAAAGGAGATGTATTCCTTTGAGGATAAAGGGGGGGATAGTATTACACTCCGACCTGAGGGGACAGCCTCTGTGGTCAGGGCATATATAGAGCATGGTTTATATAATAGTCACCCCCTTACCAAGCTTTGGTATATAGGTCCCATGTTTAGACATGAGAGACCTCAGGCAGGACGCTATCGTCAATTCTATCAGATTGGGGCTGAGGTATTTGGAGAGGAGAGTCCTTCTATTGATGCTGATATCATTGTCATGTTGATGGAGCTCTTTAAGAGACTGGGATTGAATGAAACTGAACTCCAGTTGAATAGCCTAGGGTGTGAGAGGTGTAGACCTCTATTCAGGGAGAGGCTATTAGATTTTATAAAGAACAGGCTTCCTATGTTGTGTGAAGACTGTAATAGGAGATTCGAAAGTAATCCATTGAGGGTTTTGGATTGTAAGAGCAAGAACTGCAGTGAAGTAATAAGAGATTCCCCTAGTATGGATGGATCCAGGTGTGAGGGATGTCAGAGGCATCTTGATGGGGTGATTGAATATCTGTTGATCACAGGTATAAAGTATAGACTAAATCCAAGACTGGCAAGGGGATTAGATTATTATACCAGGACAACCTTTGAGGTCACTGATAAGAGACTCGGTGCACAAGATGCCATAGCAGGGGGAGGGAGATATGATTCATTGGTTGAGGATCTTGGTGGACCCCAGATACCTGCTATAGGTTTTGCTATAGGGATGGAGAGGTTAGCCTCCCTTATAGATATGGGAGATAATCTTATTCCTCCCTCCTCTCCTAAGGTGTATATTGCTGCCATGGGTGAGGAGGCTAATCGTAAGGCCTTTGATCTCCTATATCAGATCAGACTAAGAGGTATAAGTGGTGAGATGAATTATAGTGATCAGAGATTTGTGCCAAACAAGAGCCTTAAAAGTCAGTTGAGGAAGGGAGATCAGTATGGGGTCAGTTATACATTAATCATAGGGGATAATGAAATAAAGAGTGGGAAGGTGATCTTGAGGGACATGAAAAGGGCAGAACAGGAAGAGATTGATATACAAGATATTGTTGAGGTATTGGTTAAGAGGATAGGAAGATAGGAAAATCTATGAAAAAGATTGCTCCATTAGCAGATAGGATAAGACCATTGACCCTTGATCGCTTCATGGGGCAGAGGCATCTCCTTGGTGAAGGGAAACCCTTTAGGAGATTGATAGAGAGGGATGCTATCGGTTCTATGGTATTATGGGGGCCGCCTGGATCAGGTAAGACTACCCTTGCGAGGATCATTGCAACAGTTACAAAGAGGAGATTT
>JACRGM010000047.1 GCA_016212345.1 Nitrospinota bacterium | reverse complement strand
TGATTATGATAAATATATGGCATATATTAATTCTGCAAAGAGATTTGATGTAGATATTACTAGCGATCCATATTATGGGAATAAAGATGCAAGGTTGATAATAATAGAGTTTAGTGATTTTGAATGTCCCTTTTGTAAAAGGTCTGCCTTGGATGTAAAAAGGGTGCTAAGTGGTTACAGAGATAGAATAAAACTCGTTTTCAAAAATTTCCCTTTGCATACTGAATGTAATAATGCTATCAAAGCTGATGTCCATCCGAATGCATGCAAATTGGCAAAGATGGGGGAGTGTGCCTTTAGACAAGATAGATTTTGGGTAATGCACGACCTGATCTTTAATAGACAGGAGGAGATTAAGAAGAAGGGGCTTGATTCAGAGATACTCAATTCCTTTGTAGAGGATGCAGGTCTTGATAATGACCTCTTTAATAAATGCATGTCCGATGACTCGACCTCTCTTTCTATAAAAGAGGATACTGTATGGGGAAATAGATTAAATATATCAAGTACACCTACATTTATTATAAACGGGGTGATGTTTAGCGGGTCATTTAAGCCATCAGTATTGAGAAGGATAATCGAGATTGAACTGAAGAGAGGAACTTGATGGATAAGATACTTGTAGTTGATGATGAGAAGGGGATGCGTGAATTCCTGTCAATTATGCTGAAAAAGGAAGGATATGAGGTCATCTCTGCAGAGGGTGGAGGGGAGGCAATCGATCTTATCAAAGATGATTCCTTTGATCTGGTAATTACTGATATAAAAATGCCAAGGTTAGATGGGCTCACTGTACTAAATGCTATCAAAGAGATAGAACCACATACCCCTGTGATCATGATTACTGCATTTGCCGCCACAGAGACCGCAGTGGAGGCGATGAAGAAGGGGGCATATGATTACATTACAAAACCCTTCAAGATCGATGAGATAAGGTTGATCATAAAGAAGGCATTGGAAAAGAAGAGATTGGAAGAAGAGAATATATATCTTAAAGGGGCATTGAAAGAGAAGTACCAATTTTCAAATATTATTGGTAAGTGTGAGAAGATGATGACTATATATGGTCTAATCAGGAAGGTAGCTAATAGCAAGAGCACTATCCTTATATCTGGTGAGAGCGGTACAGGTAAGGAGTTGGTTGCCAAGGCAATCCACTATAATAGTAATAGAAGGGATATGCCATTTATATCAGTTAACTGTGGTGCAATGCCTGAAAATCTACTTGAGAGTGAGCTGTTTGGTCATGAGAAGGGTGCCTTTACCAGTGCAGATTCAGATAAGAGGGGATTATTTGAGATAGCTAATAGTGGGACATTCTTTCTAGATGAGATAGGGGAGACCCCCCTGTCTATTCAGGTAAAGCTCTTAAGGGTATTGCAGGAGATGGAATTTAAGAGGGTAGGGGGGATAAAGGATATAAAGGTAGATGTCAGGATCATTGCTGCTACTAATCATGACCTTCAAGAGGCTGTGGCAAAAGGGAGATTGAGGGAGGACCTTTACTATCGTCTAAATGTTATTCCCATTGATCTCCCACCACTAAGGGAGCGGAGGGAGGATATACCTCTTCTTGTTGATTATTTTATTGGTAAATTTAGTAATACTGGTAATAAGAATATAAGAGGAATATCCCATGATGCCCTGAAGATATTAGAAAAGTACGACTGGCAAGGGAATGTCAGGGAACTAGAGAATGTCATTGAAAGGGCTATAGTACTTGAGACATCAGATATTATCCGTATAGAGAATCTTCCAGATGAGATTATTAATAAGGTAAACAATAAAATGGATCTAACAACCACTCTTTTGGGCGAGGAAGAGGTTATAGATATGGAAAGGACATTAGATAAGATAGAAAAGGATCTATTGCTCATTGCACTTAAAAAGACAGATGGTGTAATGAATAAGGCTGCAAAGCTATTGAGTTTGAGTCTCAGATCTATGCGTTATAGGCTTCAGAAGCATGATATAAAGAGAGGGATTGATAATGATAAAGAAGATAGGAATAATCTCTGATACACACGATAATCTTATCATGATAAAGAAGGCCGTGGAATACTTCAATAATTCAGGGGTTGAGATGGTATTACATAGTGGTGATTTTGTAGCCCCATTTGCCTTGAATCCATTTGAGTACCTAAGATGTAAAGGTGTAGGTGTGTTCGGGAATGTTGATGGGGAGAGGAGAGGACTGATGAAAAAGGCCTTTTCTCTTGGATGGGAGATAAATATTCCTCCCTGTGAATTCAAAATAGATAAAAAGAGGATATTGATCCTCCATGAATCAGATGACTTGCAGAGATACATCTCCAGTGGATCATATGACCTTATTGTCTATGGCCATACCCACAGATTAGATATACAGAGGGAGGGGAATACATTGATAATAAATCCGGGGGAATGTTGCGGCTGGTTATATGGTAAGGGAACGGTTGTGGTACTTGATCTGACAGATATGGAGGCGGAGAGGGTGACGCTGGAGTAAGGGGTAGGGAGTAAGGAGTAAGGGGGAGGTATAGATTTCCATTGTCTAAAGTCTAAACGTAAATATTCGGTAAAAACCGTTTATATGGGTAAGACTTACATTATTTCTCGTTCCCAAGCTCTGCTTGGGAACGTTTATGTCACAAAAGCTCCTGCTTTGACTATAGAAGAAGCAGAGCTTCTTAGTCAAACGCGTTGC
>JACRGM010000042.1 GCA_016212345.1 Nitrospinota bacterium | reverse complement strand
GAAAAAAGGGGTCAGACTCAATATTTTTATACATGATCTCAGATGCTGTTTGATAGTCAAGATACAATTTCACTTTTATATAGATTTCCATATAACAAATTACACGGCGTTATCAGTCGAAATCCTCGACGGCGTACCGCTAAGTACGCCTTACTCGGATTTCTCCCTCTATCCTTGTGTAATTTATTATCTGAAAATCTATTTGTGCCGACTGAGGTCGGCATGAGGGTTTCCTTTCTTAGGGTTCTTTTCCCCATGTATCTCCATATAGGCCTTATTAACAGGGCATCCCTTTTCCCAATGTCGTTGGACAATCCTTCCTATAAGAGAATTCGGGTATCTTCTCCCTATATTACAGCCAGGACATATCTTACCTAATAGGGCTAATAATCTCTTGAGCATAATTCTTCCTCCATGATCTTTATATTTTATCAAAATTTATATCTCCTGTCAAAATATTGAAGGTAGGACCGTCATCATGTCTCGATAAAGCGGGATTTAGATTGATCTTTTCTATTGACATAATCTTAAATATTTTTATATTATACATAACATGGACCTTAATCTAACCGATGAACAGCAGATGATTAAAGAGACTATGAAGAGGTTTACAGATGAGGAGATTGTACCTGTTGCGAGAGAGAACGATATCAATGAATCCTTCCCCAGAGATATCCTGAATAAGATAGCCTCATTAGGATTCCTTGGTGGTCCGATTGAGGAGAAGTATGGTGGTGCGGGGATGGAATATATAAGCTACGGCATTATGATAGAGGAGATCGGGAGGGGATGCTCATCAGTAAGAACTACCCTTTCTGTACAGATATCATTGGTCGGTCTAACTATCCAGAGATGGGGGAGTGAAGAACAAAAGGAGAAATACCTCCCAATGCTTTGTAGTGGGGATATGATTGGCTGTTTCGGTCTTACTGAACCAGGAGCTGGGAGTGATGCTGTTAACCAGTCTACTACTGCCCTCCTTAAGAAAGATGAATGGGTGATAAACGGAACCAAAACATGGATATCTAATGGTGGTGTTGCTGATCTTGCCATCGTCTTTGCTCAGACAGACAAGAAAAAGGGGCATAAAGGACTTGCAGCCTTTCTTATAGAAAGGGGTACCCATGGCTTTTCAACTATCGATATACGGGGAAAACTGGGGCTTCGTTCCTCTAATACTGCCCAACTTATCATGGAAAACTGCTGGATCCCTAAAGCCAATATATTAGGAGAGGTAGGAGATGGATTCAAGATCGCCATGTCTGCACTCGATAATGGAAGATACAGTGTAGCAGCAGGGTGTGTCGGGATCGTCCAGGGATGCATAGATGCCTCTATAAGATATGCAAAAGAGAGGAAACAGTTTGACAGACCTATTGCTAGTTTTCAACTCGTTCAAGACATGATCGCAAGGATGATAGTTGATAGAGAAGCTGCTATATTACTGGTATATAATGCTGGTCATCTTAAGAACAAGGGGATCATGGCCACAAAGGAGATATCTATAGCAAAATATTTTGCCTCAGAGGCCTCTATGAGGGCGGCAACAGATGCCATACAGATACATGGCGGTTATGGATATTCTAATGAGTATCCTGTGGAGAGATATTTCAGGGATGCAAAGGTCAGCACAATCTATGAAGGTACCTCCCAGATTCAGAAATTGATCATAGGAAGGGATGCTTTAGGAATTCAGGCTATCAGATAAGGGGTTCTAATGAATATTCAGTGTCCTAAATGCAAATTAAAATATAAAATAGAATCCTCTGTAGTGTTCGAAAATGGGAGGATGATAGAGTGTGTCAATTGTCATAATATCTTTCTTGCCAGTAGAATGGAGGCCGAAGGTATTGAAAAGGTTGTAGATAATCTAAAGGATGATATAGAGAAATGGGATGAGAAATTAAGGAAAAAGGAAGAAGAAATAATGTTAGATTTAGATGAAAAAGAAGATATAGTAGATATACGAGATATCAAGGATGAAGAGTTTGAGAAGATGTTTAGAGATGTACTTGATGAGATGGAGGAAAAGGGAGAGGAAGAGGAAGAGGGGGAGATTAAGAGAAGAGAGGAAGAGATCGAAGAGATAAAGGAACCTGAAAAAGAACCGATACAAGATATGGCTACAACAGAATCTATAGCCGAAGATGGTTTTGATGTATCAATAGAAGAGAGGGGAAGAAAGGAGGAGATCAGAGAACTTCTTAAAGAGGCAAGAGAGGTTGCTGAAAGTGTACTAGAAGAAAGACCGATCATGGAGGAAGGAGAGGAGGCAATATCTGAAAAGGGTATAATAGAAGAGCCAAAACAAGAAATACAAGGAATACAAGAGATAATAGAAGAAGAGATGGCTGTTCCTGAACCTCTGAAGGCCTCAGCCGATTTTGATATATCAACAAAAGAGACAATTGAACCACCCCAACCCAGCCTCCCCCCTCAAGAGGGAGGTGGGGTATTGAGGACTATTTTCAGAGAAAAGATAACAATCCCTTCTAAACTTATAACTTATCTCTCATCCATTACCAAGATTAAAGAATGGTTATTCAAGCCCAAAGAGAGGGGAGAGAAGCTATATAAGATAAGAAAAACACCATCATTGGTGATGAGCTCTGCGGCAGGAATTGCATTAATAATATTAGTGGCAGTGGGATACTTGGGATACTCTATCTTAAAAAATATATTTACACCTGAACCAGAAGAGGTCTTTATCCAATCAGAAAGTGAAATTATGCCCAAGCCCCATGGGGAAGTCATGCCCAAACCCTCTGTTCCAGAGGTAAAAGATGAAGAAGCTACCCTAGAAGAACCCACCCCAGAAGAATCCACCCCAGATGAGGAGCAATCCGCCGAAGAAAGGTTGATGAGAAGGTTCGAAACTACTCCAGATGTTGGGGATAAAATAACATCCCCAACCCTTGAAGAAAAAGAATCTCTCCCTGTTGAAAAAGAATCTACCACTGTTGAAGAGGATAAAAAGATAACCTATAGTATACCTGAATCTCTAATTGTTAAAATGGGGTCCATAATCCCCATAGCCTATAACGCAGAAGAGACAAGGATAATGAGTATGATTATAAGGCTTGAATTAGATACCAACGAAACAGCAATGGAGGTCAGAGAGAATATCCCTATATTCGAAGGGATTATTGAAGAGACAGTGAATACCTTTTTCAGGGATAACTTCTACGAAGATATCCATTTTGTACAGGATAAGTTGAAAGATACAATAATTGCACAACTGAATAAATCACTAGTAAAGGGTACTATCAAGGGAATAGAGTTTGAGGATTTTCTGGTTCAATAGTTAGCCCAAGATGGCAGACCTGATAAACTGATCCCAAATACGGGAACAGCTATGATGTAAACAAAAAGGGTAATCAGAAAGATACCAATAAGATTCATACCAAACCCTGCCTTTGCCATGGTAGGTACGGTCAGATATCCACTACCGAAG
>JACRGM010000038.1 GCA_016212345.1 Nitrospinota bacterium | reverse complement strand
TTTCAGAAACATCTACCTCAAAAGATAAAGATATAAAAGATAAATTTGAGATAGAGCCAACCTTTGATAAGTCTATATCTGAGTTACCATCTGTGAATTGAAGGGGGGTTAGCAAAGATTGAGGAATAGTATAAGACACACCCCTTTATCCCCTCTTAAGAGAGGGGACATAAGCACCTGTTTATCCCCTCTTAACAGAGGGGATAGAAAGAAATAAGAAGAAGGCAAAAAAAGGTTAAGGTTTTTCTCCCTCTTAATAGGGGAAAAATAAGCACCTGTAAATAATTTCATCATGATTAATCGGCTTTTATTCCTTCTATTCGATGGGGAAAAAGGCAGAAATCTTCTCTTGATAGAGAGCTAAAGATTTTCTCCCCTCTAAAAAGAGGGGATGGGGGTGTGTAGAGATGCAAAGTTTTGTCAGATATTAAATTACACCTTCCCCGCAATTTATGTTTCCAAATTTGACCAGAAATGTGATAAAATACATTTATGAAATTTTTATGTTCAAGCGTTAGGTGAAAAAGGAAAGAAAAAAATTGTATCTGGGAGAGGATTACTCTTATGGTATCAGGAGAAAGGGATAGTTATATTCAGAGACTCTTTGCCGAGAGATTGGGTGGGGCAGATTTTGGAAAGGGGAGAGATATCTATAAATTTGAGAAGATAAAGAGGGCAAAGAGGAGGGCTTTAAAAGAGAATCCAGGTATTGAGCTTCTCGATCTAGGGGTAGGCGAACCTGATGAGGCTGCCTTCCCTGGTGTGGTCGAGACCTTACAGAGGGAGTGTGGAAGGTCTGAAAACAGGGGGTATGCAGATAATGGTATCGAGGAGTTCAAAGATGCAGCAGCGAGATATATGGAGAGGGTCTTTGGCGTATCAGGGATAGATCCTCAGAGAGAGGTTATACATGCAATTGGCTCTAAATCCGCATTGGCCATGTTTCCTGCAATATTTATAAATAAGGGGGATTCAGCACTAGTTACAATACCTGGTTATCCAGTTCTATGTACACATAGTAAATGGTACGGAGGGGATGTTATATATCTCCCTCTTAAGGAGGAGAATGACTTCTTGCCTGATCTTAGCCTTGACTCGATCAGTGAGGAGGAGAGAAGAAGGACAAAACTCCTGTACATTAATTATCCCAATAATCCTACAGGTGCAACCGCAACTGTTGATTTTTACAAAAAGGTAGTGAAATTTGCCAAAGAGAATAATATTATTGTAGTACAGGATGCTGCCTATGCAGGGCTAACCTTTAATGAAAAACCTCTTAGTTTCCTATCCATCCCAGGTGCAAAGGATGTAGGTGTTGAGATACATTCCCTTTCCAAGGCATTCAATATGACGGGCTGGAGATTGGCGTTTGTTGTGGGCAATGAGCTTATTATTAATGGGTTCGGTTATGTAAAGGATAATTGCGATTCTGGACAGTTTATAGCTATTCAGAAGGCTGGTATATACGCATTGGACCATCATGAGATTACTGAAGAGATCAAGGTGAAGTATAAGAGGAGGTTAAAACTTCTTGCAGAGAGCTTAAGCTCTGTTGGATTTAATGCAAAACCTCCAAATGGCTCTTTTTATCTCTATGTAAAGATACCTCGTGGGATAAAAGGGGGGAGAAGTTTTGAATCTGCAGAGGACTTTTCACAATACCTAATTATTGAAAAACTTATTTCAACTGTTCCATGGGATGATGTAGGACACTTTGTCAGATTTTCCGCTACATTTGAGGCCCGTGATGAAGAGGAAGAGAGACATATAGGAAGAGAGATAAGAAAGAGATTGGGAGATGTAGAATTCGAATTCTGATCATGATTCAACCTAAACACATAGCATATATCGGTATCGGATCAAATGTAGGGGATCTCTATTATAATTGTTTAAGGGCAATCGAAGAACTGACCATGCATGGGGGAAACAGAATAGTAGCAGAATCCTCTCTTTACAAAACCGAACCAATAGGATATACTAATCAAAGATGGTTTATAAACTGTGTTGTGGGGTTGGAGACACCACTGGGGGCAAAGGAGTTATTATTATTGTTGAAGGATATAGAGGTTCGTCTATGGAGGAGAAAAAGGTTAAAATGGGGACCAAGAGAGATTGACATAGATTTACTCTTATTTGATAATCAGGTTATTAATGATACAGATTTAATAGTCCCTCATCCAGAGATGGAGAAGAGGAGATTTGTTTTAGCCCCTTTATCAGAGATCACATCTGATCTCATTCATCCTGTAATGGGGGTATCTATCAAGGATTTGTTAGATAGTCTGGGTGATAGCCAAAGGGTAGAGGTGATCAAGAGAAAATAAAGATATATATCCCGCTTGGATCCAGATTAAGGCACTGCGCAGAAATAAGTTGTACATATGGCGCAGAATTTTGGTTCGTCTTCAAGGCGCACCAAAGGGCGCATATTATTAATATGTAACCTTTGGTGCAACGCTGAAGACGGAACAAAAGACAAGCCAGATGTG
>JACRGM010000252.1 GCA_016212345.1 Nitrospinota bacterium | reverse complement strand
TTCCGAAGATAGTTTGCATTGATGACCGCAACCTCACTTGCCCTCTTTAATCCATCTCCCCCCATTGTCCTTATATAGGCATATGCCTTGATCAAGACACTGATGTTGCCATAAAAGGCCTTAACCTTCCCAATAGAATGGGGAAGATTATAATCTAGTTGATATTTATTACCCCCTTTCTTGATTACAGGTACTGGTAGAAAGTCGGAAAGTACCTCTTTTATCCCGATAGGTCCCGCCCCTGGTCCGCCCCCGCCATGGGGTGTGGAAAATGTCTTGTGAAGATTGAAATGTAGGACATCTATCCCCATGTCTCCTAACCTGGCAATACCCATCAGGGCATTGAGGTTTGCCCCATCGCAGTAGACAAGCCCTCCCTTATCATGGACAATACTGGTTATCTCTATGATCTCTTCTTCAAAGAGTCCAAGGGTATTCGGGTTGGTTAACATCAGTGCAGATACCTCTTCATCCATTATCTGTCTCAACCCCTTTGGATCAATAAGACCCATTTTATTAGATATTATCTCTATTGCCTGATAACCACATAGTGATACACTCGCCGGATTTGTACCATGAGCTGAGTCTGGGATGATTACCTTCTTTCTATGATGATCACCTCTCAAGGTATGGTATGCATGTATCATCATCATCCCTGTAAATTCACCCTGTGCACCTGCAGCAGGTTGGAGGGAGATCCTATCCATACCACTTATCTCTGCAAGATATAACTCTAATTCATACATCAACTGTAGTATCCCCTGCGATATCTCAGTAGGCTGATAGGGGTGTATCATTGAAAAGCCCGAGAGTCTTGATACATCCTCATTGATCTTGGGGTTATATTTCATGGTACAGGAGCCCAAAGGATAGAATCCATTATCAAGGTGATAATTTAATTGGGAGAGTCTAGTGAAGTGGCGTACAACATCGCCCTCGCTTAACTCTGGAAATCCAGATATATCTTCACGGAGCATCCCTTCTGGAATGATATCTTTGATATCACTCTCTGGTAGATCAATATCAGGGAGTGAATAGGCATATCTCCCTTGTGAGCCTATTTCGAATATAAGGGGTTCATTGAAGTGCATATCATCTATGTCTTAATTACCTCTTGTAATGTCTCACACAAGATATCTATTTCATCCTTTGTATTATTCTCTGTAAAACACATTAGTAGAGAATCTCTCATCTCTGGGTAGAATGGTTTAAGATTGAGTCCTGCTATAACCTTTTTTTTCATCAGTTTTTTGTGAATCTTATCTGCTGATTCTGGTGTCTCTATGACAAACTCATTAAAAATAGGACTATTAAACCTTATCTTGAGGCCGTCAAGATTTGAGAGTCTCTTTCGGGCATAATTTGCCTTTTGTACATTCAGGTATGCAACCCTTTTTAGCCCTTCTCGTCCCATAATTGATAGATAGATTGTGACAGCAAGGGCACAGAGGGCCTCATTGCTACATATATTGGATGTTGCCTTCTCTCTCCTTATGTGTTGCTCCCTAGTGGCAAGGGTTAATACATACCCCCTTTTGCCATTACAATCAACTGTTTCACCTATCAGTCTCCCAGGCATATTTCTTATAAATCTCTCCCTTGTAGTAAAGAATCCTACATAAGGTCCACCATAGGATAGGAGATTACCAAATGATTGTCCCTCTCCAGTAACTATATCTGCACCAAAATCACCAGGGGGTCTGAGAATGCCAAGGGATATCGGTTCCACAACACTTATTATAAGGAGTCCTTCCTTTTCATGTACAATATCTTCTGTTGTCTCAATATCTTCTAAACATCCAAAGAAATTTGGATTCTGAAGAACCACTGCAGAGGTCTTTTCAGAGATATTATCTCTGATCCAGTTGAGATCAGTTATCCCTTTTTCTGTAAAAGGGGCCTCCATGATATCTATCCCAAGATTATTACAATAGGTCTCAACCACTCTCCTATGTTCTGGATGAACCCCTCTCGAGATAATAACCTTATCACGTCTATTAATCCTTATAGCCATTATCACCCCTTCTGCCAGTGCTGATGCACCATCATACATAGAGGCATTGGCTACCTCCATACCCATAAGAATAGATATAAGGGATTGGAATTCATAGATCCACTGGAGCGTACCTTGACTTATCTCAGGCTGATATGGGGTATAAGGGGTAGAAAATTCTGAGCGGGAGATAAGATGATTTACAACAGTCGGTATAAAGTGGTTATATGCCCCACCTCCTAAGAATGAGATGTAGTTATTAAGTGTGCCATTGCGCTCGCTCAGGACCTTCATATAGAGAGAAAGCCCCCCTTCTGACATCCCATGAGGTAAATTCAACCCTTTCTTTAGACGAAGCCCTTCTGGAATTGAGGAGAAGAGTTCCTCATGAGAATCTACCCCTATCTCCTTTAACATCTCTCTGCAATCATTCTCTGTATTTGGTATATAACGCAGTTATCTCCTCCTCTGACTATTCCTCTATATCTTCTTTTAAATGTGCCAAATAATCATTATGAGAAAGTAGCTGATCTATCTCCTCCGTATTATTGATGGATATCTCGATTATCCATCCTTTATCGTATGGGCTAGAATTTATTAATTCTGGCTGTGTCTCCAGATCATGGTTTACATCTAGGACCTCACCTGTGAGTGGAGAGTAGAGATCAGCCACAGTCTTCACCGATTCGATTACGCCAAAAGGTTCCATATGTTCAACCTCTGTTCCTATGGTTGGGAACTCCACAAAGACTATATCACCTAGCTCTTGCTGGGCATATTCTGTGATTCCAATGACTGCTTTACCATTCTCTATCCTTACCCATTCATGCTCTTTAGTATACAAGAGATCTTCAGGAAAATCCATCCTTCTCTCCTCCTTTCTTTATAAATTATATTATTGATTATCCTCCTCACAATGGGAGGAGGGCGAAGCCCCCTTCGAGTTTAGTTATATCGTACCTGCGAGGGGTAAAAGGGTGTTGATACTATCTCCCCTTTTATCCTTTTCCCTCTTATTTTAATCTCTATCTCTTCTTCGATCCCAGAATAATCTGGATCAACATAACCTATACCTATAGCCTTATTTAGGGATGGAGAAAATGTTCCACTAGTTACTTCACCAATCTCTATTCCTTTATGATATATCTTATAATGAGGTCGTGCTATCCCCTTTTCTAACATCATAAATCCGACAAGTTTCCTTTTTACCCCCTCCTTCATCTCTCTGAGAATGGCATCTTTCCCTATAAAATCCCCTTTATCTAATTTAACGATCCATTCCATCCCAGCCTCTATTGGGGAGGTAATCTCGGAGATATCGTTGCCATAAAGGGGATATTTCATCTCAATACGGAGTGTATCCCTTGCCCCAAGACCTATAGGTTTAATACCAAACCCTGCTCCTATATGGAGGAGGCTTTTCCATAGTCTAATAGAATGGGTATTATCAAGGTATATCTCAAACCCATCCTCACCTGTATAGCCCGTACGGGAGATGATTGCATCTATACCATCTATTTTCCCTTTTCTGAATCTATAATACTTGATCACAGAGAGGTCAATATCGGTAAGTATTTGAAGTATCTTCTCCGAATTTCTGCCTTGAATAGCAATTTGTGATATATCCCTACTCATATCTCTTATCCTTGTATCTCCAACCTTATTTTCTTGTATCCAATTAAAATCCTTTTCTGTATTGGATGCATTCACGCAGAGCATATAGTGATCCCGGGCCAACATATAAACAAGGAGATCGTCAATAATACCACCGTTATTATTACACATAACAGAATACTGAATCATCTCCTCTTTTAGTCTTTTAATATCATTGGTAGTCAACCGCTGAATCGTCTCTTGCGCATCAGTACCCTCTATATCTATCTCTCCCATATGGCTTACATCAAAGAGCCCTAAAGACCCCCTGACCACCTTATGTTCGTCAATGATACTGGTATAATAAAGGGGCATTTCCCAACCACTAAAATCTACCATCCTTGCCCCTGCCTCCTTATGGAGATCATGTAAAGGGGTAACCTTTAAATAAGTCTTACCTTTCATCTTGATTTTTATCTTTGATTTTTTAATTTCAATGATTTCTAGGCATTTATAGCTATAGATTTTCAGATAATAAATTACACAAGGCTAGAGGGAGAAATCCGAGTAAGGCGTACTAATCGGTACGCCGTCGAGGATTTCGACTGATAACGCC
>JACRGM010000251.1 GCA_016212345.1 Nitrospinota bacterium | reverse complement strand
TCTCATTATGTATAGCCACTACAGAAGGCTCTCTTAATACAATCCCTTTCCCCCTAACATATGCGAGGGTATTTGCTGTACCTAGGTCGATTCCAAGGTCATTAGAAAACAACCCCCAGATAGAATTTAAGACCATATATTTACTCTCCTCATATCGAGTTGTTGGCCCAACAAAATCTCTCTCTTTCCGTTTGCGTAATCTCTGCGGTTAATGTCAATAGATAATAATATCAACTGTCTTATAAAATAGCAATAGAAAATTTTAAAATAAGGAAAAATAAGGAAAGGATTGCAAGATAAAAGATAATGTTATATGATGAATATAACTAAACTCAGAGAGGGGGCCTCGCTTCCCCTCCATAAAAATAAATAAAGAAGGAGAAAAGATAATGTTAGATATAATGAGGAAACATGCACAGTCATGGATAATCAAACTGATATTGTGGACGGTTGTTGCTGCCTTTGTGGGGACGATATTCTATGGATGGGGTATGGGAGGGAGGAGAAGATCCTCTGGAGGGATTGTTGCCAAGGTCTATGGTGAAGATCTAACATATAGGGAGTATCAGGAGTTGTATAATAATCTCTACAACCTCTATAGGAATATCTACAAAGAGAGATTTAGTGATGAGATGGCTAAGAGAATGAATCTGAAAGATACTGTCCTTAAAAATCTGATCAATGCAAAGATCCTTATGGTATATGCAAAGAAAGAGGGTTTGATAGTAACTGATGATGAAGTAGCAGATAATATATATGAGAAATTCAGTATAGATGGAAGGTTTAATAGAGACCTATATCTTAATTTCCTAAAGAGCCAGCGAATCTCCCCTAGGGGGCTTGAGGATAGGGTAAGGGAGGATCTACTTGTTAAGAAGATGGATAACCTCTTAAGAAGTGGTGTTAAGCTATCTAAAAGGGAGATAATGGATGCATACAAGAGACAGGAGGAGAAGGTGAAGATAGATTATATCCTCCTCTCCTCAAATCTATTTAGGGAGAAGGTAAAGGCCTCAAAGGAGGATATCGAAGGGTATTACAACGGAAATAAAGAGGAGTTTAGAAGGCCTGAAGGGATAAAGGTAGAGTATATATTTATAGATCAGCAATTATACGAAGGAGAGATAATGCTAACTGATGAAGATCTTAAAGAATATTACGATGAGCATATATCGAATTATGAGACAAAGGATGGTACCAAACCCTTTGATGAGGTGAAGGGAAAGATAGCAGGGATACTCAAGAGAAAGGAAGGGATGAAGAAGGCCAAGAGGGAGATTATGAAGATACGAGATGAGATCGGTTCCGGAAAAGGGGATCTCAGAGAGATCGCAGAGAGGAATTCAGTCAAGGTAGAGACAACCGATTTCCTTATAAAGGGACAGGGAAGTATAAAGGGTATAGGATTTGCCCCAGAGATTGCATCTACTGCATTCTCTCTTGCTGATAATGAGATAAGTGATATTGTTGAGACCCAGCAGGGCTATCTTATAATGAGGCCTATAGAGAGGAGACCATCCTTTATACCAGAACTGGATACAATAAGGGAAGAGGGAGAGATGATGTATATTAGAAAAAAGAGCCAGGAATATACAGAGGAGGAGGCAAAGAGATTAGAGAAAGAGATAAAAGGGGGTAAAAGGCTTGCAGAGATAGCTGAAGAGATGGGATTAAAGATAGAGAGGACGGATTTCTTTAAGAGGGATGATTCAATACCCAATATCGGAAGAGATAAGGATTTTGCAAATGCAGCCTTTACAATAGATAAAGGAGAGGTGGAGATGGTCAAGAGGGGTGATAGATATTACCTGATAGAATTGGTAGAAAAGATGGGTATTGATGATGAGAAGTTTAAGGAAGGGGAGAAGGAATTTGTTGAGAATCTTCTAAAGGAGAAAGAGACCAGGGTCTTACAGGCATGGTTAGATCAGGCAAAGGGGAAGGGGGATGTATGGATAGATGAGGGGTTTAGCCAATAACCTCCCCCTTTATCTTGAGTATCTTCAGAGAGAGTTCTATAGGATCATCCCCTATGACCCTAATCATCCCCTCTTTTCCCATCCCTCCCTTATCATATATTATCTCTGGGACAGAACCGAATTCCTTAATTGCCTTATTGATCCCCCACTCTAAGGATTGACCTTCCTCTGATCTGACCTCCTCTGGTTCATCCCTCCGATCAAACTGGGCAATACCCATACCCAATCTACGACAGGCATCAATGATCTCATCTGAGTACCTGATATTCATCACAGCCCTCTTTGTAGGATCGTGCCTCATCACTGTAAGGACAGTTCTCCCTATATGTCTCGAGACACCGAAATCTGGTCTGGAGAGGGTACGGATATCCTTACCATACCTGATAATACGGCCTGGGATACCAATGACATCGTTGATGCTATATGCAGATGTGAGTCCCGCCCCAAGATTTGATTGCACCTCTGGTATCAGTGGGCCTATCTCCCCCTTTTCAAGGAGTTTTATGGCCTCCTCTACCCTCTTCAACAATATATATCTTTCTCTATCCCTATATAGTGAAAATAGGTGATCAGATATCTTTAACCCCTTTCCTATAGATAGTGAGTGTTGAATCGCTGTGGTGATAAACTCCTTTGCACTTCTTACTGCCTCCTTTAATCCCATATCCTGGGCAAGTCCAGCGGTGATAGCTGCTGCAAAGGTACACCCTGTACCATGGATATCCCCTGTCTCAATCCTCTCTGATCTATAGGGTGTATATCCATTCCCATCATAGAGGATATCCACCGCATCTCCTTTTAGATTTAGATGCCCACCCTTTATAATTATATTATTCACCCCCATCCCCTTGATCTTCTTTATTGCCCTTTTCATATCCCCTATATCCTTGATCTTTATCCCAGAGAGAGCCTCTGCCTCTGGGATATTAGGGGTAATAAGATAAGATAATGGGAATAATCTCTTGATCAGTCTCTCCCTAGCCTCTGGTTGAAGTAAGGGGGTACCATCCTTGGCATACATCACAGGATCTACAACAAGGTATTGGATACTGTAGGCTAATATACATTCGGAAACCTTTTCGATAATACCTGAATTGGAGATCATCCCTGTCTTGACTGCATCTATATTGATATCCCTTGCGATTGAGTCTATTTGGGATCCCACAAGGTCAGGGGGGAGGTCGTGTATAGTCTGAACCCCGACCGTATTCTGGGCAGTAATGGAGGTGATGACCGAGAGGCCATAGACACCGAATCTCGCAAATGTCTTTAAATCCCCCTGTATCCCGGCCCCCCCACAAGGATCAGACCCGGCTATAGTAAGGACCTTTTTCATCTCTTGTTATAGATTTCCATATAATAAATTACACTGCGTTATCAGTCGAAATCCTCGACGGCGTACCACTCAGTACGCCTTACTCGGATTTCTCCCTCTAGCCTTGTGTAATTTATTATCTGAAAATCTATATTTTCACCTTAAAATACCTTTATAACACACCCCCAACCCCTCTTAATAGAGGGGAGTTCTAAAGTTTCCCCTCTAAAAAGAGGGGATTAAGGGGTGTGTATTTTCATGCTCCTTTGTGCCGACTTGTCGGCATGAATGTTT
>JACRGM010000045.1 GCA_016212345.1 Nitrospinota bacterium | reverse complement strand
TTTAACCTCTCGTTGCTAAGCTCTGCTTAGCAACGCGTTTGACTAAGAAGCTCTGCTTCTTCTATAGTCAAAGCAGGAGCTTTTGTAACATAAACGTTCCCAAGCAGAGCTTGGGAACGAGAAATAATGTAAGTCTTACCCCTATAAACGGTTTTTACCGAATATTTACGTGTAATTTATTATCTGAAAATCTATATATCCTTCTTCCTCTGATACTTACGTCTGAATTTTTCAACCCTCCCTGCTGTATCTACAAGTTTCTGTCTCCCAGTAAAAAAAGGATGACACTTAGAACATATCTCTACCTTTATATTTTTTACTGTTGACCGTGTATGAATCACCTCACCACATGCACATGCGATAATACTATCGCTATATTCTGGATGAATACCTTTTTTCATAGCCCATCACATCTCCTTTCAAAATCTCTCTATAAATCAAAGATCGATAATCCCACTATGTATTCATAGACTCCAAAAATTCCTTATTGGTCTTTGATTCCTTAACCTTCTCCAACAATAATTCCATACTATCAACAACTCCAAGAGGTTGGAGAACCTTTCTCAATATCCATATCCTGTTGAGTTCCTCAGGGATTAACAACAATTCCTCCTTTCGAGTACCAGAACGGCTTATATCAATTGCTGGAAAGACCCTTCTATCTACAAGCTTCCTATCCAAATGTATCTCCATGTTACCTGTACCTTTAAATTCTTCAAAGATGACATCATCCATCCTACTACCTGTATCTACTAAAGCTGTGGCAATGATTGTAAGACTCCCGCCTTCCTCTATATTCCTGGCAGCCCCAAAAAAGCGTTTCGGTCTCTGAAGGGCATTGGAATCAATTCCACCAGAGAGGACCTTTCCACTTGGAGGAATAATAGAATTGTATGCCCTGGCTAAACGGGTAATGCTATCTAACAGAATAACAACATCCTTTTTATGTTCTACTAGCCTCTTTGCCTTTTCTATCACCATTTCAGACACCTGGACATGTCTCTGGGCCGGTTCATCAAAGGTAGAGCTAATAACCTCCCCCTTAACTGAACGCTGCATATCAGTAACCTCCTCAGGACGTTCATCTATCAGAAGAACTATAAGGAATATCTCAGGATCATTGCTAGTTATACTATTAGCAATAGACTGTAGTAACATTGTCTTACCTGTTCTTGGAGGAGCAACAATTAACCCTCTCTGCCCTTTACCTATAGGGGTGATCAGATCCAGTATCCTTGGGGAATAATCACCATTAGGGGTCTCAAGGATAATCCGCCTCTGAGGATAAAGAGGGGTAAGATTATCAAATAGTATCTTATCTTTTGCTATCTCCGGATTCTCGGAATTAATTGCCTCTACCTTTAGCAGGGCAAAATATCTCTCGCCATTCTTTGGAGGTCTGATCTGTCCTGAGATGGTATCACCCGTATGCATATCAAACCTCCTGATCTGGGAAGGAGAGACATAAATATCATCAGGACCAGGGAGATAGTTATAGCTTGGGGCACGTAAGAAGCCAAAACCATCGGGTAATATCTCCAGAACCCCCTCACCAAGTATCAATCCATTCTTCGCCGTCTGTCCCTCCAATATCTTAAATATTAGCTCCTGCTTCCTCAATCCACTTACCCCAGGAATATTTAATTCCTTTGAAATATTTGTTAATTCTGATATGGTTTTTCCCTTTAATTCACCAATATCCATATTTCTCACCTCTTCTAAAATGTATATACTTCTTTTCCCCGAGGCTTACGCCTCCCCCAACTATGGGATTTTATTTGAAAAGTCCACCCCCATAGGGATTCCCCTTTCCCTGAATTAGTTTCGAATAGACAGGATAAACTCGACAAGATAGCATTGTGTAATTTATTATCTGAAAATCTAATTGTAGGAAATTTTATCTTGAGTACATCATTCGTGAGGGATATTTAATCATGTCCCATCTAAATATTAAAATACTACATCCCCCTTTTTTTGTCAATATCTTTTATTAATTTTTTTTGTTAGGTTTTACTTTCTAAAGTAAGTAAGAGTCCATTGAAACTATCTCTTCTAACTTATTTTTATATAATACAATCAACCTCTTTGTTAGCTCCCCAGGCCTCCCCTCTCCAACCCTCCTATCATCGCATATCGTAACAGGCATTATTCCTCTTGTAGTACTGGTAATAAAGGCCTCATCTGCCTCCCTTATCTCTTCAGGTCTAATCATTCTTTCTTCCGCATGGATACCATTTTCTCTAGCCAGTTCCAAGACAATTCCCCTTGTAATCCCCTCCAATACCCCGCACTCCAATGAAGGTGTTATTACAACCTCATCTTTGACAAGGTAAAAATTACTAGTAGTAGATTCTGTAAGGAATCCCTCTGCATTAAGCATCAATCCATCATCTGCCCCTCTCTTTTTGGCCTCCATAATTGCCAGAATATTGTTCAGATAATTGCCGGTCTTGATCCCTGGATTAAGGGATTCCTTAATATTCCTCTTTATAGAGACTATCACAAGGTTAATCCCATCCTTATATAACCCTTCTGAATACCCTAAGAATTCACTGACATAAATAATAGTATTAGGTGTAAGACATGATAAGGGATCAATATTTATCTCCCCTACCCCTCTTGTAACAACTATTCGTATATATGATTCTTTATTATTCCCAGCAGTAATAGTCCTCTTAATCTCGTTAAGGAACCCCTCATATGTATAAGGTAGCTTAAGCCCTATCGCCTTGGCTGATAAAGACATCCTCTGTAAATGTTCCTTTATTTTTAATAGTATACCACGGTAGGTTATCAACACCTCATAGACACTATCCCCAAAGAGAAAACCATGATCAAAGACAGAGATATTTCCCTTTTCTGGGCTAAGTATCTCTCCATTTATATTGATTACTGTGGTCATTATTTAAAAAGGAATTCTCCTCTAACAAGATGGTCTCTTCTCGTCTCTGTCCTGTAGAGATAATAGAGAGGTCTGTCTCAACTATATTGGATATCTCCTCTATATATCTTTTGGCATTCTCTGGGAGATCATCAAATGAATCTATCCCTCTGATATCCTCAATCCAACCATCCATTTCTTTATATATAGGTTGACATTTCTTGATTATATTCAGGCTAGATGGGAACTCCTTCAATATCTTCCCATTGTATTGATAACCAGTACAGATATAGATCTTTTCACATCTATCAAGGACATCTAACTTAGTGAGAGCCAATCTATCTATACCGTTTATCCATGCAGCATATCTTACCACTACTGCATCGAACCAACCGCATCTCCGAGGCCTCCCTGTAGTTGCACCATACTCCTTTCCCTGATCCCTAAGCCTCATACCAACGCTATCTGACAATTCAGTAGGAAATGGTCCCTCACCAACCCTTGTAGTATATGCCTTTACCACCCCGATGACCCTATCTATCTTACCAGGAGCTATACCTAGGCCTGTACAGACACCCCCAACTGTAGAATTAGAAGAGGTAACAAACGGATAGATACCAAAATCAATATCAAGCATTGTACCTTGAGCCCCCTCGCATAATATGTTCTTTCCTTGTGATATACTCTCCTTTAGTATGATATTGGTATCAGTTATATAACCCTCTATCTCTTTTCTATATTCCATGAATCTATCAAATATCTCATCGAATTTGAATCCCTCATGACCATAATACCTTACTAAAAAGAGATTTTTCTCAGATATATTTGTCTTTAATCTTTCATAAAAGAGATCTTTGTCCATGTAATCTGCCATCCTAATACCTATACGGGCAATCTTGTCTGTATATGATGGACCGATCCCTCTTCCGGTGGTACCAATCTTATTATCCCCTCTCCTCTTCTCATCTTTTATGTCATAGATTTGATGATACGGCAGGACAAGATGGGCTCTATCACTAATAAAGAGATTGTTATCAACCTCAATTCCCTTCTCTCTAATCCATTTGATCTCATTGATAAGGGCACATGGATCAATCACCACTCCATTACCGAGAATACATATCTTACCACGATGGAGTATTCCAGTAGGAATAAGATGAAAGACAAACTCCTCTTCGCCAATCATCACTGTATGGCCTGCATTATGTCCTCCTTGATAACGGGCAATGACATCAGCATCCTTGGTAAGGACATCTATAATCTTACCTTTACCTTCATCCCCCCACTGTGTCCCTACTACTACTACTACAGACATCTATATTCCTTCCTCCCTACAAAGTAATCCTCTTTGCGGAAATGATATCTTGCATACCCCTGATCTCTTTCAAGGCCTCTTCAGTAACAGGTGAATCTATATTAACAATGGCCACAGCCTTCCCCTGAGGTCTTGTCCTACCTAAATGCATCCCTGCAATATTGATTTTATTATTCCCCAGAACTGTACCGATCCTACCTATGACTCCTGGGGCATCTACATTAGAGAAGAAAAGCATATTACCGGAAAGTATGGCCTCTATATGATAATCATCTACCCTCACTATCCGGGGATCTTCCTTTCCAAAGATCGTCCCATAGATCTCCCTCTCTTCCTTGTCGGTCTTTATCTTGACCCCTATTAAACTTGTAAAATCCTCCACCTCACTACTCGTTGTCTCCAATACCCTAATCCCCCGCTCCTCAGCAATAATAGAGGCGTTCACCCAATTTACATCCCTCTCAATAAATACCTGAAGAAGGCCTTTCAATACCGATACTGTAACTATTTTCACCCCTAAATTGATTACATCGCCACTATACTTTACAGTAACCTCTCGTATCCCTCCCTCTACTAACTGCCCCTGAAAAGATCCCAATTTCTCTGCAAGGGAGAGAAATGGTCGTATCTTTCCTAGTACCTCAATATCTACAGATGGCACATTAATTGCATTTCTTATCTCACCCCTTTTAAGAAAATCAACAATCTGTTCTGCCACGGCAATTGCCACATTCTCCTGAGCCTCTCCTGTAGAGGCGCCAAGGTGGGGGGTGCATATCACCTCATCTAATTCCAATAAGGGGCTATCCACTGGGGGCTCCTTTTCAAATACATCAAGGGCAGCCCCACTTACTCTTTTATCAACAATTGCCTGATAAAGGGCCTCTTCATCCACTATACCACCCCTTGAACAATTGATTATCCTTACCCCCTTTTTCATCATCCTAAACTCTTTTGGTCCAATGAGATGGATCGTCCCTTCTGTCTTAGGCACATGGATCGTGATATAGTCTGATCTTCTGAGAAGTTCCTCCATCTCTACTAATTCAATACCTATATTATAGGCTGTATCCTTAGAAATAAAGGGATCATAGGCAATCACATTCATCTCTAATCCCTGTGCCCTCTTAACCACAACCCTTCCTATCCTCCCTAGCCCAATAACACCAAGGGTCTTATTAAAGACCTCTACCCCTATAAACCCCTTCTTTTTCCACTTCTTTGATTTCACATACGCATTTGCCTGAGGGATATTTCTGGAGAGGGCAAGCATCATAGATATGGTATGTTCCGCTGTTGTGATGATATTCCCTTCAGGGGTATTCATGACAACAATACCTCGCTTGCTGGCCGCATCTATATCTATATTGTCCACCCCTATCCCTGCCCTCCCAATCACCTTAAGATTATCCCCTGCCTCTATCACCTCAGCAGTGACCTTTGTACCACTCCGTATAACAAGTGCATCATAATCTGGTATCTCTGCAATCAGATCTTCTATAGAAAGGCCTATCTTCACTTCAAGTTCTATCTCTCTTTCCCTTTTGAATATCTCAATCCCCTTTTCTGAAAGTTCATCACTTACCAGTACCTTCATCACTCATCTCCATAAATAATATCTCCTGAACAGCAGCAATACCTTTCCCAAATTCTACATTATATCCAAATCTCTTTAATGCCATCTCCAAACCAGAGATTGCCACAATTATATCAAATATACCGATATACCCCATATGGGCAATCCTGAGTATCTTCCCTTTCAGATGTCCTTGTCCCCCAGCCATGATAATACCTAAATCATCCCTAAGAAACCTTGCAAATCTACCCCCATCCACACCATCTGGGAGAAAAAAACCTGTAACACCATTACTCGGTGAATCCGGGGCAAGAAGCCTTAGTCCAAGCGCAACTATACCCGCCCTTGTAGCCATAGCCAACCTTTCATGTCGGGCAAAGATAGTCTCAATGCCCTCCTCCCTGATATCCTGTAGTACTTTCCTAAGACCAACTATCAAGGATATTGCAGGTGTGTAGGCAGTGGTATTAGCCCTTAAGTTATCCCTCTCCTTCCTGAAATCAAAATAATACCTCGGTAGATCAGCATCCTCTGAAAATCGCCATCCCTTATCACTCAATCCAACAAACGACAGACCTGGGGGGAGCATCAACCCCTTCTGTGCCCCAGAGACTAATACATCTATTCCCCATTTATCCATAGGGAGATCAAATACCCCCACAGCACTTATCCCATCTACAACCAGGATAGTATCATCTATATCCCTCACAATCTCAGCAAGCTCCTTAACTGGATGGGTTACTGTAGTAGAAGTCTCACTTGCCTGAACAAAAACCCCCTTAATCCCTTTATCCCTTTTCAAGATATCTCTAACAATAGATGGATCAACAGCCTTGCCCCACTCTACACTGATCTCCTTTACATTCAGTCCATAAGATCTGCAGATCTCCGTCCATCTTTCACCGAACTTCCCACCATTAATCACAATAACACTATCCCCAGATGAAAAAAGGTTTGAAACAGATCCCTCCATGGCCCCTGTACCTGAGGCATTCAGTATCAAAACATCATTTTTTGTCTGGAATAGATACTGAAGCCCCTTCTTTACCTCTTCTATTATGGCACTGAATTGAGGCGTCCTGTGATGAAGTATAGGCCTTGCCATCTCCAAGAGGACATCTTCTATAATGGGAGTTGGACCAGGGGTTAACAGATATATCTTTTTACGCATTACAAAAGACCTCCACTTTATACCCTAACTACATATGTACTAGCGATCTTATCATGCCATGCCTGTTTATCTTTATCAAAGACCACCCATATAAACCCTAAGAAAAATGGAAACCACGAGACAAAATACCCCATCCACCTCATAAAGGCCCTCTTCCATGTAAGCCCCCCCCCATCTATCTGGATAACCTTTATCTTAAGAAGCCTCTTCCCTATAGTCTGGCCTAAATATCCATGAAAATAGATAAAATAAAAACAGCTCAATATCACTCCTATAATTATATAGGAGATAAAGTATAAAATTAACACCCTTAATATATCAGAATCAACCTCTATAAGGAAGGAAAAGATATCTAAATCGTATAGTTCGTTGAGTCCCTTATGGAGAGGATAAACACTAATCTTTGTGCAGATATCAAGTATAAAAAGATCAATAAAGATTGCAAAGGATCTTCTCCACCACCCCACTTTTACAATAGTATTAGCATTGTTTAAACCTAAATTATTCAAACCTAAATTATTCAAAAAGGTCTTATGTGAATGAAGTCTTGTCTTCAGGAGTGATATCATCGTCCCCTATATCAATTTCTATAGAGACCCCTGATTCCATGAGTTCATCCTCCACACTTATATCCAATGGAACATCTTCCACTTTTATCATATCATCCCCTCTTTCATCCTCAACCTTAATCCCTATATCTTTATCACCTCTCTCAATCTCTTGGAATGTCTCTATATTCATGGCAACAACACCTTCCCCCTCCTCCTGAGCCTCTTGGGAAATTATATCATTCTTCTCCTCTTCTACGATAATATCTTCCGCTACAGCTACCTTTCTTAAAGATTCCTCTGTCTCCACCTCCCCTATCTCTCTAAAACGAACAGGCCTTACCATGTAAATACCTCTCTCCTCCTTAAACTTAACCACATCCACTCCACATTTTCTGCACTCATCCAGATATTCAAAACTTACATACTCACATTTTGGACATCTCATAACCCTCTCACCCTCCTCTCTGTACGGATTCAGCTATAGATTTTCATATAACAATATCCCTATAACAAATTACAATGTTATATATATAACTTAAAATAATACAAAACCTCTACATCGTCAAGGGAAAAGATAAAAAATGGGTAATCCCTCAGTGAAGGGTGGGGTTTAAAAAAGGATTTGCATCCCACAACTTTCTATGATAAACACCGATTTTCATCCAGATAATTAAGGTAACTAGATATGAGCGTTTTCTGCCTCTATTTTTTGGATTGGCTATGGCAAACCCTTCAATAATAATGGAGAATTCAAGATAATTGATAAAGAAGATTATTTAGATTTTATTTTAAAAAATTTGGATATATATTATTTAACAAAGGATGGAATCAATCCATTATTCTATTAAAAGAGTTAAGATTTTCATAAGAGATTGACCTAAAAAGGATTAATCATAATCTTATCCGTTTAATAGATTCCTTTCAACCAGAACTCTTTTTAGAAACCGGAGGACATCGA
>JACRGM010000254.1 GCA_016212345.1 Nitrospinota bacterium | reverse complement strand
GCGTTATCAGTCGAAATCCTCGACGGCGTACCGCTCAGTACGCCTTACTCGGATTTCTCCCTCTAGCCTTGTGTAATTTATTATCTGAAAATCTATAGCCATTCTGTTAATTCTCAAGCATAATCGTAACCGGGCCATCATTCTCCAATTCGACCTTCATATAAGCCCCAAATTGGCCGGAGAGAACATCCTTAATTCCTAGTTGCTCAAATATACAAACAAATTTGTCCATCAAACTCCTTGCTAATTGGGGTTTTAATGCCTTGAGAAACTCAGGTCGTCTTCCCTTGCCTGTATCTGCGAATAAGGTAAACTGCGGTACCACCAAGACGCTGCCATCAATATCCAATAGCGAGAAATGAAACCTTGATTTCTCATCCGGGAAAATACGCATATTCACTATCTTTTCTGCCATAGGCTTTAGTTTGCTATCATCATCACCTTCTCCAAAACCGGTAAGGAGCAATAGTCCTTTATTAATCTCGCTAATAACTAACTCATCAACCTTTACAGAGGCATAATTTACGCGTTGTAATAGAACCTTCATATTTTCAATAATAGCAACGTCAAAAAGAAAAAACAAGCATTTACCGATTTTTTTTGTTGACTTTCAGAAGATATGAAGATATAGTGTTATAAACTTATTTTACTATAAATTTCCAACATACATAAAAAATATGTAACTATAGGAGCCATGATAAGCGATAAGAAGTTTTAAATCAAAATGCAAAATGACAAATTAAAATTCAAATAATGATTTTGGGGTATTTACCTTTAATTGGCTAACCAGTTACAAATAAAGATAGTTTAAAGGATTATTTAATATGTTTATTATTACTTCCCTTCTTTTTCTCCTTTTTATATCCCTTATACTTGTCTATGGGATACGATGGTTTGTTATCAGCAACAGTACAGATTATTATAAGAGGTTCGGGGAAAGTACCATATTCACCAATCTCCACAAAAAAGAGGGCTTAAGAGCCCTTTGGGCTTTTATAGTTGAATACATCTATTATCTACTCCATCTATTAATGATAATCATTGATTATATCGTCTCAATCTACTCTTACCTCCTTAAAAGATCCACAAAAGATATACCTCCCCTCTCTCAGCAAGAAAAAGGTATAGAATCGAAGGATAAGAATCCCATAATTATGATCCATGGTTATATGGTAAGGGCAGGAACTATGTGGGTAATTAAAAGGAGGCTTATATCTGATGGTTGGAAGGAGATATATATGTGGGATTATATCCCACCCTATAAAGAAGGTATTCCTTACTATGCCCAGAGATTAAAGGAGAAGGTAAACGAGATATTGGAAAGGAGTGGCGCTGAAAAGGTAGATATGGTCTGCCATAGTATGGGTGGTCTGGTTGCTAGACATTACATAAGTCATCTCGGAGGAGATATAAAGGTAAAGAGGCTCGTTACTATAGGAACCCCTCACAATGGATCAGGATTATGGTCATTCTCTATAGGAAGATCAGGAAAGGATATGAGACCGGGGAGTGAATTCCTGATGAAACTGGGGAGTATACCTCCTGGTATTCTGACCACTTCTATCTACACAACCTTTGACGAACTTGTCATCCCTTACCAAAGCTGTAAGATAGAAGGAGAGGGTGTTATAAACAGAGAAGAAGGGTATATAGGACATGCAGGACTCCTCTTCAGCAAAAGGATATATAACCTGATTAAGGAAGGTCTGAGTCGGGAATAAAGGTATCTATGACAACATTAAAGGTAAGGACATATCCTGATCCTATACTAGGGAAGAATTGTACACCTGTTGACAATGTAAATGATGAGGTCTTATCCCTGATCAATAAGATGATTGAGACCATGCTTACCATCCCAGGTATAGGTTTAGCTGCCCCTCAGATTGGTGTATCTGTAAGGATAATTGTGGTTGATATGAGTCTAAAGGAGATAAATATGCCTCCCTTATCCTTGATAAACCCAGAGATATCAGAATCAGAGAATAAGATGAGTATTAAAGAGGAGGGGTGTCTGAGCATACCAGAGATATTTGGAGAGATCTCAAGGAGTGAAAGGATTGAAGTCAAAGGTTTAGACATAGAAGGTAAAGAGATTGTTATATCCGCAGAGGGTTTTCTGGCAAGGATATTTCAACATGAGATTGATCACCTCAATGGATTCTTATTCTGGGATAGGATGAGTAAGATAAAACGGGATATTCTAAAGAGGAGGTTTAAAAAGATGATGATGAAAAAGAGGGTAGTGCTGTAGTCAACCACCATCGGCTAAAGCCAGCAATTCTGGATGAACAGAATATGTTATACTCAATTTCACCCAGAATTGCTGGGCTAAAGCTGATGGCTTGAGGGTTCAAGGAATAAATGAGGATCATCTTCATGGGGACACCTGATTTTGCTGTACCGACCCTTAAATCCATCATTGAATCCCAGCACAGTGTTGTATGTGTAGTCACACGGCCAGATCGCCCAAAAGGGAGGGGAATGGATTTAACACCACCTCCTGTAAAGATAGTAGCAGATTCGTTTGGGATAACGGTCCTTCAGCCTGATAGTGTAAAAGAGAACGGTTTTATTGATAAGCTAAAAGATGTTAAACCAGATATAATAGTCGTTGTCGCCTTTGGACAGATATTAACAGAGGAGATACTAAATATTCCAAGATATGGATGTATCAACCTGCATGCCTCTCTCCTCCCTAAGTACAGGGGAGCAGCACCCATTAACTGGGCTGTTATAAATGGAGATGAGATTACTGGTGTTACCACTATACAGATGGATAAAGGAATGGATACAGGGGATATCCTCCTTAAACATGAGATTAAAATATCACCATTATATGATGCAGTAACACTCCATGATAGATTAGCTGAGATGGGTGCAGGGGCGATCATAGAGACATTGGAAATGATAGAATCTTGTACACTCTCTCCAATACCCCAAGATCACGCAGATGCCAGTTATGCCCCTAAATTGAAAAAGGAAGATGGGCTTATAGACTGGGGCAAGGATGCCTGTGAGATATATAATCTTGTACGAGGGGTGAT
>JACRGM010000253.1 GCA_016212345.1 Nitrospinota bacterium | reverse complement strand
TGATCCTCAATGCCCTTCAAAGAGAGAAGTATCATGAGTAAGGTCACTCTAACACAGAGGAGACTCCTATAGATTTCCATATAACAAATTACACTGCGTTATCAGTCGAAATCCTCGACGGCGTACCGCTCAGTACGCCTTACTCGGATTTCTCCTTCTAGCCTTGTGTAATTTATTATCTGAAAATCTATATATTTCAGTCTCCTTTGTGGTTAAAATTAATTCTTATCTTCCTTACCCCCAAATAGCTTCCCATTTTCGGCTCAATTTTCAGCTCATGTGCAGACTGTTATCTTTTTAAGGGATTTTATGTTAAGATAAAATATATATAAATTCTTTCTTTAAAAGATATATTAAAGATATATTAAGGGGGCTAAATGATAGGAAGATTTTTAAGGAAGATAATAGGGAGTAAGAATGATAGGGAGCTAAAAAAGCTACAAGTTTATGTGGAGAAGATAAATCAGCTTGAACCAGAGATCAGAAGGCTCTCTGATCAGGAATTAAAGGCAAAGACAGCAGAATTTAAGGAGACCCTTAATAGAGGTGCTACTATGCAGGATATCCTCTGTGAGGCCTTTGCTGTTGTCCGCGATGTGGCCAGAAGGACCCTGAATATGCGTCATTTTGATGTTCAGTTGATGGGAGGTGTGGTCCTTCATGAAGGTAAGATCGCTGAGATGGCAACAGGTGAAGGTAAGACTCTAGTTGCTACTCTACCTGTGTTTCTGAATAGCTTGATAGGGAGAGGTGTCCATGTGGTTACAGTTAATGATTATCTTGCCCGCAGGGATAGTGAGTGGATGGGTAAGATATATAGATTCCTAGATCTCACAGTCGGGACAATACAACATGGTATGGATGATATTGAGAGACAGAATGCCTATAGGGCTGATGTCACATATGGTACTAATAATGAGTTTGGTTTTGATTATCTTAGAGATAATATGAAGTTCTCTTTGGCGAGTTATGTCCAGAGGGAGTTGAACTATGCCATAGTTGATGAGGTAGATAGTATCTTGATTGATGAGGCACGTACACCTCTAATAATCTCAGGTCCATCTGAGGATTCAACAGATAAATATTATAAAATAAATAGAATAATTCCCCGGTTTAAAAGGGATAAGGACTATCAAGTCGAGGAGAAGACAAGGACTGTGGCATTAACTGAAGAGGGTGTGGCCCATGCAGAGAAGCTCCTATCAATAGATAACCTTTATGATTCTTCCAATATGGAGATACTCCATCATGTAAATCAGGGGTTAAAGTCCCATGCTATCTTTAAAAGGGATGTGGATTATGTTGTAAAGGATGGTGAGGTGATTATAGTTGATGAGTTTACGGGAAGGATGATGCCTGGGAGGAGATATAGTGAGGGGCTTCATCAGGCATTAGAGGCTAAGGAGGGTGTAAAGATAGAGAGCGAAAATCAGACACTCGCCTCTATCACCTTTCAAAATTATTTCAGACTATATAATAAGCTTGCAGGGATGACAGGCACAGCAGATACTGAGGCAGTAGAATTTCATGCCATATATAACCTCGATGTTGTTGTGATACCTACCAATAGACCATTGATTCGAAACTCATATCCAGATGTGATATACAGGACAGAGAGCGAAAAATTTAATGCAGTTGTGAATGAGATAAAGGAATTAAACAAAAAGGGACGTCCTGTACTGGTAGGGACAATATCTATAGAGAATTCTGAGGAATTGAGCAGGATGTTAAAGAAGAAGGGTATAAGGCATCATGTACTGAATGCCAAATACCATGAGAAAGAGGCAGAGATCGTTGCAGATGCGGGTCAGAAAGGAGCGGTTACTATAGCTACAAATATGGCAGGAAGAGGAACAGATATTGTTTTAGAAGATGGCGTAGCAGGGATAGGAGGATTACATATTATAGGGACAGAGAGACATGAAAGTAGGAGAATTGATAATCAGTTAAGGGGAAGGGCTGGAAGACAAGGGGATCCTGGTTCTTCTCGTTTCTATCTTTCATTAGAGGATGATCTCTTGAGGATATTTGGATCAGATCGTATATCAGGGATAATGGGGAGATTAGGTATGAATGATGGTCAGCCCATAGAGCATAAGATGATCACAAAGGCCATTGAAAATGCCCAGCGTAAGGTCGAGGCACATAATTTTGATATAAGGAAACACCTCCTAGAATATGATGATGTGATGAATAAACAGCGAGAGGTCATTTATGAACAGAGAAGAGAGGTTCTGGAAGGGGAGAATCTTAAGGAGGGTATCTTTGAGATGATAGGAAATATGTTAGATAATATCATCTCCCTCCATACAAATGAAGCTACATATCCTGAGGAATGGGATCTGGAGGGATTAAGGGATGGATTGAGCAGACAATTCTCTGTGAATGTTACTATTGATGGTAGTGATGGATCAAAGGAGTTACAGATAGCTGGTAAAGAAAGATTAAAGATTGCTGATTTGAATCAGGCAAGACTTAAGGAGCTATTATTGGATGTAATCTATGCAAATTATGATAAGAAGACGGAGGGGGTAGGGAGTGAGATGATGCGCCGTATAGAGAAGATAGTGATGTTACAGATCATTGATAGTCTCTGGAAGGATCATCTTCTTGCAATGGATCACCTAAAAGATGGAATAGGATTGCGTGGTTATGCCCAGAAGGACCCCCTTAATGAATATAAGAGAGAAGGGTATGGGATGTTTATGGATATGATAAGGCATATAGAGGAGGGGATAACTGAGTATATCTTTAAGCTTCAAATTAGAAGTGAGAGAGAAGGTATGTTTGATGGAGCCCCTAGAAGACAGAGGGTTATAGAACATAGAGGAGAGCTTTCTCAAGCTATGGGAGGTCAAACTACAACAGTAACAACGGCAAAGAGAAAGGAGAAGAAGATAGGAAGAAATGAACCATGCCACTGTGGAAGTGGAAAGAAGTATAAGAAATGTTGTGGGCAATAAGGCACTGCGCAGTGCCTAAGGTTGAGCCATAAGGTTTAAGGGCTATTTTGAAGAACTTTCGATCTTTGATTGACAATCCCTGCAATAATGAGTAAAGGGAAGTATCTCAAGCCTCTTTTTGCTTATCTTTTTCTCACACTCATTACAGATGCCATAAGTTCCACTATCTATCCTACGAAGGGCCTCTTCAATATTCTTTAGTTCCTCTCTTTCACGGCTCCCCATTATAAATACCATCTCGCGATTCTCAGAGGTTGTTGCACGATCAATATCATCACCTCGATCCACCTCTGAGATATTTCTCTCTTTCTCTTTTGAGGAAGATATCTTATCCAGAAGTTCCCCTCTCCTTTTAATAAGTTTCTTTTTTATACTTAATATCTCTTTTTCCTGAGAATCTTTTTCCTCACACATTAGATATAATCTCCTATTCTCCTATTGCTGTAGATTTTCAGATAATAAATTACACAAGGCTAGAGGGAGAAATCTGAGTAAGGCGTACTGAGTAGTACGTCGTCGAGGATTTCGACTGATAACGCCGTGTAATTTGTTATATGGAAATCTATGGTTACCCTCTTTCATGTTCAAGATTAAAAGTGAACGGTTCTCTTTTTTTTAATATATCTTTAGCCTTATCTATTGTCGCTGTGGCTATTATAGGCAAGGCAATAGTAGCGTCTGAATGGAGAGATACACTCGTAGCACTCTTCGAGATCTTACCCCATGATTGTGCCTCCTTAAAGGTGCAGCCGCTTAATCCCCCCCAATGAGGGAGGTCAGTAGTGATCTGAATTGCATACTTATGGCCCCTTGGTGGGGAATTATTTAAAAAGGAGACCATTATCTCTGTTTGCTGAATAAAGTTTTTGGGTGTACCTCCTCCTATATAAATAACTCCAGTATCTTTTACCTTCTCTGCTATATCTGCTATTTCTATCAAATCCTTGAGTATATCAAAGGTAAAGTTATATCTCCCTCTCTTTACCCCTGTTGCCATAGCAATACCTATAGAGCTATCTCCAATCGCAGGACAATATATTGGAACATTTCCCTTGTAAGCAGATGTTAATATACCCTCGGTCTTACCTATAATACTCAGCTCCCTTCCGAGGAGATAAAAAAACTCCCTTGTCGTTATAGGAGATCTATCTTTGATCGTTATAGCCCAATTCATAATAAAGTCATCTGTCTTTCTAAATTCCTCTTCTGAGGCAAATACATCGTATATCCTATCAATCCCTTTCTTAAATAGCTCTATATCATCTACAATCTCACTTCCTTGATAATGGAATCTTCCAAGGGTCTCATGGCAGTCGTGAAAGAGATTTGCCCCTGTAGATACAAGGCAGTCTATCATCCTCTTCTCTATTAAAGAAGATATTATCTTCCGCATCCCTGCTGGTACCATAGCGCCTGCTAGGCCAAAGAAGATAGTTACATCATCCTCTAACATCTTTACCCATATATCTCTTGCTAAGGCTAGTTTTCGTCCCTGAAAGGCGGTATTCCCCATCTTATCTATCAGTCTGTCTACCGTAGAACCATCTTCTATACCTTCCGGGATAATCTGTTTACCCAACAAATCCTTCATATATAACCTTTCTCTTTTCTTTCAGAACAAGAATATCGCTGCTACAACTACTGTAGTATATCCACCATTTCTGACTACTGCGGATTGACATTGGTTAGTAGTCATTACTATCTTGTCACTGATCTTGTAGACCTCCTTCTTCTCATCCCAGCTCTTATCTTCATCAAATTCTATCCCAAGTGTGGAGGCAAGCATGGCTGCTGCCAGATCCTCAGCATAATCTCCTGCTATCTTTTCCGTCTGTCCATAGGCATGATGTTCACTTAGGTACCCATAAGCGGTATTACCTGTGGGGATAGCACATCCGATAGCTGATGCTATAAGACGGTGAGGTTCATTACTGCTACATTTTGATAGTACACAATAGGAAATCATACCAGGGATAAGTCTCTTCAGACCTTCATTTCTACTGATTACCTTGCATCCTGGTGGTAGTATGCTTGACACATAAACAAGGTTACACTTTTCTATCCCTGCATCGCGAAGGGCGAGCTCAAATGATCGAAGTTCTTCTCTTTGAAACCCTACTCCTTTTGTAAAGAATACCTCTTTGGGCACAAGGATCATTTTATTTAACACCTCCTTAAATTTAGGGAGCACCGAGATGATCCTCCCTTTAGTTACCCTAAAATTAGATTAAGGTTAATTGATAAACGAACTCTTCTTATAACCCACTTCCTACCTAAACCAAAATCCTGCTTTATATAACTTATAACTCCCACCCCCTTTTCTCTTTGTATTTATTAGTAATTGGCAATCTCCTGTCTTTTCCGAATGCCTTTGGTGTTATCTTAATACCTGGTGGTGACTGTCTCCGCTTATACTCATTTTTATCTACCATTCTTATAACCTTTTCTACAATTTCCCGATCATAACCCATTAATACTATCTCTTCTATACCCTTATCCTCTTCTATGTAGATCTTAAGAATAGGGTCTAATACAGGATATGGAGGAAGCGTATCCACATCTTTTTGTTCTGGTCTCAATTCAGCAGAGGGCTCCTTCTCTATAATACTTAAAGGGATGATATCCTTCTTCTCCAGAGAATTTCTGTAGGTAGATAGCTCATAGACCATGGTTTTCGGTACATCTTTTATCACAGCGAATCCTCCAGCCATATCACCGTAAAGTGTGCAGTATCCTGTACTTGTCTCACTCTTATTTCCTGTAGTCAAGACCAGCCAGCTAAACTTGTTTGAGAACGCCATAAGGATATTTCCCCTGATCCTCGCCTGTAGATTCTCCTCTGTAATATCCTCCTTCTCCTCTATTGATATTTCCTTGAAGCCCTCTTCTAATATCCTCTTGTAGGCATCCATAGCTATCTTTATGGGGATGGTGATTAATCTGATGCCTAGATTGAAGGCCAAATTATCTGCATCGGTTATACTTCCTTTTGATGAATAAGGTGATGGCATGGAGATACCGATTACATTCTTCTTACATAGGGCATCAACAGCAATAACCGCTGTCAAAGCTGAATCTATTCCACCACTTAGACCAATTACCACCTTTTCAAAACCGTTCTTCCTGACATAATCCCTTGTTCCAAGAATCAGGGCATTATATATCTCCTCTAATGGAGCAAGTGTACGGACAGGTTTTGAACCTGTCTCTACAGAGGGTATGGGAGGTTTATCCCTTTTAATACCCTTTGGTATTACTATCTTTTTCAGAACAGGCCTTTTGTTTCGATCCCTTTTCCTTTCTTCTTTGGATTTTGGGAGCTCCCCCTTCCCCCTCTTCTCTATATTCAGATCCGCCAGAATTATATCCTCTTCGAATTGTCTTCCTTGCACAATCAATCTACCTTTTTGATCGAATATCATACTATTCCCATCAAAGACGAGTTCATCCTCTCCTCCTACAAGGTTGTTGTAGGCTACAAACACACCATTCTCACAGGCCCTTTTTGATAACATCTCCTCTCTGATCATCCTCTTTCCTGCATGATAGGGCGAGGAGGATATATTTATTATAACATCAGCCTTTCCATGTTTGCATAGGATCTGTGTTGGCTCATCCTCCCATATATCCTCACATATATTAACCCCTATAACAGTTCCTTCAATGGTAAAGACCATATACTCATCCCCTGCCTTAAAATATCTCTTTTCATCAAATACACCATAATTAGGGAGGAGTATCTTATGATATACCCCCTTTAATGAGCCATTATGGATTATGGCTGCCGCATTATATATCTCCTCTTTACCGTCTACAAAACCGATAATAGCTATTATATTCTCAACTTTATTGATGATCTTTTTCAGACATTCCTGATTATATCTGATAAAGTGTGGTTTCAGCAGGAGATCCTCTGCTGGATACCCTGGTATTGTTAATTCTGGGAAGGTTATAATATCCCCCCCCTTCATCTTTCCCTTATTGATAAAATCTATAATCTTTTCTGTATTCCCCTCCAGATCCCCAACAGTGGTGTTAATCTGTGCCATTCCTATCCTTAATGTTCGCATCTTCTTTTTCCTGAGAATGCCCTCTTCTGTTTGAAGGTTTGAAG
>JACRGM010000017.1 GCA_016212345.1 Nitrospinota bacterium | reverse complement strand
TGAAAGAATTAGGGTAGGGATATTTAAAATAGAGGATTCTCTATCTATAGAAGATCTGATCTTGATAAGAGAGGAGGGAAGGGTATTTAATATATTGTACTCTATGGATAAGGTATTATAGATTTTCAGATAATAAATTACACAAGGCTAGAGGGAGAAATCTGAGTAAGGCGTACTAAGTGGTACGCCGTCGAGGATTTCGACTGATAACGCCGTGTAATTTGTTATATGGAAATCTATAATATCTAAATTTTGTATTTCGGGAATACTTCCCGAAATATATCCAAAGATGATAATACCTTATCCATAGAGTACAATATATTAAATACCCTTCCCTCCTCTCTTATCAAGATCAGATCTTCTATAGATAGAGAATCCTCTATTTTAAATATCCCTACCCTAATTCTTTCAAGTTCAAGCATATGTGCACCACAACCCAATTCTTCTCCTATACTATCACACAATGTACGTATATATGTACCTGGAGAGGTCTTGACCTCAAAGGTAACAAGATCATCTTTAATATCGATCAATCTTATAAAATCTATTCTAACCTTTTTGGGTTTACGTTCTACAGATATACCTTTACGGGCAAGGGTGTATAATCTCTTTCCTTGAAATCGCATTGCAGAATACATAGGTGGGATCTGCTCTATTTCACCTGTATATTTTAAAAAGATCTTCTTTATCTTATCTTCATCCACATCATGTACCCTTCGTTGTTCAATAATCTTTCCAGAAGAATCCTCTGTATCAGTTTTTATACCCAATTTCATCCCCGCAATATACACCTTTGAAGAGAGCATAAGAGATTGGGCTATCTTTGTAGCCTTTCCTATACATATAGGTAATACTCCTCTGGCCACTGGATCGAGGGTTCCAGTATGACCTGCTTTCTTAACCCCTAATATATGTTTAACACGGGATACTGTGGTAAAGGAGGTTATCCCTCTCGGCTTATTTATATTAATAATCCCATCCATCAGGTCTTTTCCCTATTCAAATCCTCTAATATCTTATTAATATAAGCCCCATGTTCCAGTGAATTATCAATCTTGAAAATCAATTCAGGTATAAATCGTAATCTTATCCTGCTTCCTAGTTCCCTCCTTATAAACCCTGATGCACTTTGCAATCCCTTTATGGTATTTTTCTTTTCAGATTCCTCACCTAATATACTTACAAACACCTTTGCATATTTCAAGTCATTACTTACCTCAACCTCTGTTAGGGTTGCAAAACCAATGCGTGGATCCTTTATATCTTTCAGTAGGATCTGGGATATCTCATGCAATAATACCCCCCCTACCCTTTTAGATCGTTTAACCTCCATTTTATCCCCCCTAACCCAAATTACATTATCTCTATCTTATAATCTACTATTTTAGCAAGATTTATACCATCTATAAAGTCTACTATCTTATTCAAGACTGCATTTGTATATCTTCTATCATTACTTATAACAGCAACTCCCAGCCCTATACTTTGTAGTTTATCATGAGCATCTATTTCTGCTATAGATACATTAAATCTATTTCTTGTCTTATCTGTGATAGACTTTAATATCCTACGTTTACCTTTGAGAGAATTATTCCCATGCAGATGTAGTTTAATAGAACAGACACCGACAGTCATCTTTCTTGATTCTTCTAATTACTGCTTACTCCTAACTTCTTTATTACCTCTTCATATATAAATGGTTCTATTACATCCCCTATCTTTATATCATGGAACCTTTCCATCCTTATTCCACACTCAAAACCAGAGGGAACCTCCTTCGCATCCTCTTTAAAACGTTTTAGAGATATTATTTTTCCTTGATGAACAACTGTACTATCTCTGATAAGTCTCGCTTCAGAATTCCGCAGAATGATCCCATCAGTTACATAACAACCTGCAATATGCCCTACCTTTGAAATAGTAAAGACCTTTCTTACCTCTGCCCTTCCCATTACCTTTTCGACAAATGTTGGTTCTAATAATCCTTCTATAGCAGACTTTATGTCAGAAATCACATCATAAATAACCGTATAGAGCTTCATCTCTATCTTTTCTTTCTTTGCTAATCCACCTGCCTTGTCTGTAGGCCTAACATTAAAACCAATCACAATTGCATTAGATGCAGATGCAAGCAAGATATCTGTCTCGGTTATCCCTCCAACTCCTCCATGAATCACCTTTAAAGAGACTTCAGGGGTGCTTAGCTTAGCTAACGATTCACCGAGGACCTGAACAGATCCCTGTACATCCCCCTTTATTACTAACCTGAGCTCCCTTATCTCTCCTTGCTCTATTTTATGATGAAGGTCTTCTAATGTTACACGGCTTGTCTTTAAAAGGGATTCCTCTCTCTGCCTCTGAAGCCTAATATCACCGATCTGTCTTGCCTTTCTCTCAT
The DNA here is from genome assembly GCA_016212345.1 of Nitrospinota bacterium. GTDB lineage: Bacteria > Nitrospinota > Nitrospinia > SZUA-224 > SZUA-224 > SZUA-224. Next base: position 3,624 of record JACRGM010000017.1, on the reverse strand, counting down.
CTTTTACTACAACAAAGGAATCCCCTGCATGAGGGACATCAGAGAACCCTAAGACCTCTACTGGTGTAGATGGTATAGCCTTCTCTGTCTTTCTACCCTTATCATTTATCAATGCCCTAATCTTCCCATAATGTAGTCCTGAAACAAAAGAATCGCCAACCTTAAGTGTTCCTCTCTGAACAAGAACCGTTGCTATTGGTCCTCTCCCTCTATCGAGTTTTGCCTCAATAATAATCCCTTTTGCAGTCATATTTGGATTTGCCTTTAATTCCATCATCTCGGCTTGAAGAAGAATCATCTCCATCAGATTCTCTAAACCTATCCTCTTTTTAGCAGAGACCTCAACAAATATTGTACTCCCTCCCCACTCCTCAGGGACAAGGTTGTATTCTGTTAGATCTTTTTTGATCTTGTTAGGATTGGCATTTGGCTTATCTATCTTGTTTATAGCCACTATGATTGGAACATTGGCTGCTGTTGCATGGTTTATTGCCTCTACAGTCTGGGGCATAATACCGTCATCTGCAGCGATAACCAAGACAACAGTATCTGTTATCTGTGCCCCCCTTGCCCTCATGGCAGTGAATGCCTCATGACCAGGGGTATCTAAAAATACAATCTTTCCCTTTTCCACTTCCACTTCATAAGCACCTATATGCTGTGTAATCCCCCCTGCCTCTGTATCAGTTATATTAGACTTTCGTATTGCATCTAAAAGCGATGTCTTGCCATGATTAACATGCCCCATTATAGTTACAATAGGTGGACGGGGAATAGCCTCCCCAGAATCCTCCTCCTCTGTAATAATCTCATCAGATTCGATTGAGATCACCTCGGCCTCAAAGCCAAATTTCTTAGCTATAATAGTTGCGACATCCATGTCAATAATCTGATTAATTGTAGAGATGGTCCCCATCTCCATCAGCTTTTTTATTACCTCATTTGTCCCACAACCCATCACCTCGGCCAATTCCTTTACGGTTATAGCCTCACTTAATCTGATCTTCTTCTTTGGTGGTTCTTCTTTAGAAACAGCCTCAGTCTCTTCTTTTGAAACAGGGGACTCCTTTTTACTTATCTTTTCACCCTCCTTTTCAAAGAGGATACTCCGGACAAGTTCAGCTGTCTCTTCATCAATAGAACTCATATGGGTCTTTACCTCTATCCCCTGTCTTTTGAGTTCTTCAACCAGAGTCTTGCTTTTTATCCCTAACTCCTTGGCAAGGTTATGAATTCTTATATTACTCATACTTTTAAAGGCCCTTCCTCATCCTCTTTTTTATCCTCTTCTCCTTGCGGTCTCTTTTCCTCAAGTCCTTTTTTAAACTCGCTTTCCCCCTTAATATCTATCTTCCAATGAGTCAATTTTGCTGCCAGACGTACATTTTGTCCTTTTTTCCCTATCGCCAAAGAAAGTTGATCATCTGGTACTATTATCTCCATATGTTTCTTCTCATCATCCTGAGAAATATTAGAGATACTTGCAGGACTAAGGGCATTTGTTACAAAGACCTTTGGATCCTCTGACCACTCAATAATATCAATCTTTTCCCCCCTTAGTTCCATCACAATAGACTGAACACGTACACCCTTCATACCAACACATGCCCCTATTGGGTCAACATCTTTTACTTTTGAATATACAGCAATCTTCGATCTTCCACCAGGTTCTCGAACAGTCCCTTTAATCTCTACAATTCCCTCATAGATCTCTGGAACCTCCATCTCAAACAACTTTGATAGGAGACCAGGATGAGTCCTTGATAATACCACTTGTGGATATCTTGACTCCCGCTTCACCTCAATAACATATGCCCTTATCCTATCTCCCCTCTTAAAAGACTCTCTGAAGACCTGTTCACGTCTTGGAAGTATACCTTCAGTCTTTCCTAGGTCAACAATAATATCTCCCCTCTCTACCCTGAGTGCAGATCCGTTTACTATCTCTCCTTGACGATCCTTGTAATCATTATACACACTTTCCCTTTCTGCCTCTCGAACCCGCTGGATAATGACCTGCTTCGCTATCTGTGCTGCAATCCTACCAAAATCTTCGATTCCATAAGATACCTTTATCACATTATCTATCTCGGCGTGAGGATCTATCTTGAGGGCCTCATTAAGAAGTATTTCCTCCTCATCATCTTGAAGGCTTTCTACAACCTTTTTACAGGTAAAAAGTCCTATCTCACTTGTCTCTTCATCAAAATGTATCTCTATCGGCCTCTTTAGAGAAGAGAATCTCTTTTTAACTCCTGATATGACAGCCTCCTTAATTGCCTTTATCAATACACCTTTATCAATTCCCTTCTCTCTTCCTATCTGATCTATGATCCGTATTAATTCTCCATTCAAAACTCTACCTCCAATTTACCCTTTACTATTATTTTAAAAGGTAATTTTATAATATCCTTTTTATCCTTTTCCTCAATAACTATTATATTATTACCTTCTATATCAATTATTCTTCCTACCAATTCCTTCTTTTTATCCACAGAGGTAGAGGTATATATCCTTACTAATCTCCCTTTGAATCTACGATAATCATCCTCATACTTTAATGGCCTATCTAAACCTGGTGAGGATACCTCTAAGATATAAGGATACGATATAACCTCTTCAACCTCGATCATCTCTCCGATCTGAGAACTGATATTCTCGCAATCTTTATGATTCACCCCCCCATTTTTATCAATAAATATCCTCATATACCAGTCCTTTCTTTCCTTTTTAAATTCAACATCTATAAGTCGCATCCCTTCTGATTCTACTATAGGTTTGACCATCTCACTAACAGTAGTAGTCACACTCTTCTTTAACATATCTGCCTTGTTGTACCAACTATAGTCGGCATGAAGGTTTCCCCGCCCTTCAGTGCGGGATATTCTATAAAATAAAAAAGTGGGCAATTAAAAGTAAAAGCCCACTTTTTACCAGTAGACTATCTTTATATTTTTAAATTACCATAGAATAAAATCAAAGGCAAGAGAAAAAATAGACTATTGTGAGCGATTTTTAATATAAACCTCAAATCCCGCTAAAACGGGATTTGGGTAAACCTTTTATATTGTAAAAAATTAAAGAAAGATGGTATGATATCTTTCTTAAAAGGCGGAATATTCTTTATCGTAATCAGAGATGGGGAGGTGATATAATTATATTGAAAATCGTAAATTATAAAGAATTTGAACTAAAATTGTTGCATTTATAGGGTATGTATGATAATTATTAATAATAAAACCATATTTAATTAAGAGTTCAGCACTATAGATTTTCAGATAATAAATTACACAAGGCTAGAGGGAGAAATCCGAGTAAGGCGTACTGAGCGGTACGCCGTCGAGGATTTCGACTGATAACGCCGTGTAATTTGTTATATGGAAATCTATATATCCTAAATTCAAAACCATAGATGTTAGTTTATATGAGTCATAGGTTAAAGATTAATTCAGCGGGGCGTAGCGCAGTCTGGTTTAGCGCACCTGCCTTGGGAGCAGGGGGTCGGAGGTTCGAATCCTCTCGCCCCGATCAAATTATAGTGAAAGTCATAAATAAGTTGATATTTTACCCCTCACCCCAACCCTCCCCCACAAGGGGAGAGGGGGCTTAAATTATTGAACCTTT
>JACRGM010000044.1 GCA_016212345.1 Nitrospinota bacterium | reverse complement strand
TTCAAGAAGAGTTCTATAAATTTTATCGGTAATGTGGAAGGGAAAGATACATATAAAGGGAATGCAGATGTAATAATCTGTGATGGTTTTATAGGGAATATAGCCCTAAAGATAAGTGAGAGTCTAGCAGAGATGATTGAGAGGAGTCTAAAAAGGATGTTTGATCAGAATCTCCGTTCCAGAATAGCCTATATGCTTATAGAACCATATTTAAAGGCCTTTAAAAAGTCTGTTGATTATACTGAATATGGTGGTGCACCTTTATTGGGAATAAATGGTATCTGTATTATCTCTCATGGGAACTCCTCATCAAAGGCGATCAAGAATGCCATTAGGTTTGCTCAAGAGTTTGTTAAAAAGGATGTGAATGCACATATTCAGGAGGATATCGAATTGAATCTAGAGATACAGGATTCTATACCTAAAAAAAAGAGATTCTGGAGGCATATTAGGGAATCAATATCCTTACCTTTGGATAAGGATTCAAAAATATGAGGGCGAAGATAATAGGAACAGGCTCTTATGTCCCTGAGAAGGTTATCACTAATTATGATTTAGAGAAGATGGTAGATACTACTGATGAGTGGATTCGGACGAGAACAGGGATGGTGGAGAGGAGGATAGCCTCTAATAATGAGGCAGCCTCTGATCTGGCTATAATGGCTGCAAAGAGGGCATTAAAAGATGCAGATGTTAAAGCAAAGGATATAGAAATGATCTTATTAGCAACTGCTACACCAGATATGCTTTTTCCCTCTACCGCATGTATAGTCCAGACAGCCTTGGGTATAAAGGGGGCTGCTGCATTTGATATATCTGCTGCCTGTACAGGCTTTATCTATGCACTCTCTATTACAGAAGAATATATAAAGAGTGGAAAATATAAAACTATCCTCTTAATTACAACTGAGCTACTAACTAGATATATTGATTGGACAGATAGGAGTACATGCATCCTTTTTGGAGATGGTGCCTCTGCAATGGTTATTCAAGGTACAAATAGTAGAGATGGTGGGGTTATCTCAACCCATATTCACGCTGATGGTTCATATGCTGACTTTATCTCTGTGCAGGGAGGTGGAAGCCGATGTGTAGTTAGCCATGAGAGTGTTGATAAGAAACTCCACTTTATGAAGATGAAGGGGAATGAGACCTTTAAGATGGCTGTAAAGATGATGACTGCCACAGCGAGGGAGGCATTATCCTATAATGGTTTCAGTGTAGACGATATCAATCTCTTTATACCACACCAGGCAAATATAAGGATAATAAATGCTGTATCAAAGAAATTAGGAATAGCTCCTGAGAAGATCTATATTAATATAGAAAAATATGGAAATACATCTGCTGTATCTATACCTCTGGCATTAGATGAGGTAGTGAAGGGAGGACGGCTCTCTAAAGGAGACCTGATATTAATGGTAGCATTTGGAGGAGGATTAACATGGGGTTCAGCATTAGTAAGGTGGTAGGCACTATGTTAAAGACAAGGATATGTGATCTATTGGATATCGAATATCCTATAATTCAGGGGGGGATGGCATGGGTATCTACCGCAGAGCTTGCAGTCGCTGTATCAAATGCTGGTGGACTTGGTATTATTGCTGCCGGAAATAGCTCGGCCGATTTTATACTTAAAGAGATCAGGAAGGCAAAAGAGATGACCCAGAAACCTTTTGGGGTAAACCTGATGCTCCTCTCTCCCTTTATTGAGGAGGTTATAAAGAGTGTTTTGGAGGAGAGGGTTCCAGTTATAACTACTGGGGCAGGGAATCCTGGCAAATACATCCCCTCTTTTAAAGAGAAGGGGATGAAGATAATCCCAGTTATTCCATCTGTGGCTCTTGCACGTCGTTTGGAACATCAAGGGGTGGATGCCTTGATTGCAGAGGGGACAGAGTCTGGAGGCCATATAGGAGAATTGACCACAATGGTGCTTGTCCCTCAGGTAGTGGATGCAGTAGATATCCCTGTAATTGCGGCAGGAGGTATAGCAGATGGAAGGGGATTAGTAGCTGCCCTATCTCTTGGAGCAGAAGGGGTCCAGATGGGGACAAGGTTTGTATGTACCACTGAGTGTACTGTCCATTCTGCATGGAAAGAGGCATTTCTAAAGGCAAAGGATAGGGACACAGTTGTTACAGGCCGTCCAACTGGACATCCTGTTAGGATGCTAAAGAATAGACTCTCAAAGGAATTTGAAAGGCTTGAGGAGACACATGCACCTATTGAGGAGTATGAGAAATTAGGTGCAGGGAGATTAAAGGCTGCTGCTATAGATGGAGATATCGAGTTTGGCTCTGTTATGGCAGGTCAGATAGTAGGAATGATAAATGAGATACTACCTGCCAAAGAGATAATTGAGAGGATTATGATAGATGCTGAGAGGGTAATAACCATGTTGAAAAGGGGTTGACAAATGGTGAAGAGAATAGCCTTTCTTTTTCCTGGACAGGGTTCTCAATATGTAGGTATGGGAAAAGAGTTTTATGAAAACTATCCCATAGCTAAAGAGCTGTTTCATGAATCAAATAATATCTTGGGTATAGATATTGCTTCCCTCTCATTTTACGGCCCTGAAAAAGAACTAAGATTGACTGAAAATACCCAGCCTGCTATCCTTATTAATAGTATAATTGCCTTGAGAATACTAAGGGAAAATGGTGGTGTAGAATGTGAAATAGCGGCGGGACATAGCCTGGGCGAGTATTCTGCCCTTGTAGCAGCAGGGTCATTAAGTCTTCATGATGCTATTGATCTTGTAAGGAAGAGAGGGAGGTTTATGCAGGAGGCAGTCCCTGTGGGGACAGGGACTATGTCTGCGATCATCGGACTTAATAAGAAAGAGGTTGAAGATATATGTATGAAATGTAGTTCTATAGGTATTGTCCAGCCTGCAAATCTAAACAGCCCTGACCAAATCGTTATTGCTGGAGAAAGAAAGGCTGTTGAATATGCTATCCAGATAGCAAATGAGAATGGTGCAAAGAAGGTAGTCTTACTCCCTGTTAGTGCGCCATTTCATTGCAATCTAATGAGATCAGCAGAGGATAGGCTTGGGATCGAGTTAAAAAAGGTTAGGTTCAGAGACCTCTCCTTTCCGATTATAACGAATGTAGATGCAAAGAAGATAGACCTAGGTGAGGATGCAAAGGCCTCTTTAAAAAGGCAGGTGAGTTCTCCTGTACGCTGGGATGAGACAATGAGGCTCATAGTAGATGAAGGGATTGATACTGTAATAGAGATTGGTCCTGGAAATGTCTTGTTAGGTCTTATGAAGAGGATGAATAATGGTATCAAGAGACTTAATGTAGAGGATATAAAGAGTCTTGAGAGGACAATAGAATATCTTCAAACAGGGAGGAGAGAATAGCAAATGAAATTGGAAGGAAGGGTAGCTATTGTTACTGGAGGGGGTCGTGGTATAGGGAGACATATTGCCCTAATACTAGCAGAGGAGGGGGCAGATATGGTAATATCTGATATAGATCCTGAAGGTATATCTGAAACTGCCGAAGGTATAAGATCACTAGGAAGAAGGGCCCTTCCTATTAAGTCAGATGTATCTCTTGTAGATGATGTAAATAATATGGTAGATAGGTGTATTTCTGAATTAGAGAAGGTAGATATATTGATAAATAATGCCGGTATTACTAGAGATTCTCTTATAGTAAGGATGAAAGAAGAGGATTGGGACATGGTCTTGAGAGTGAATCTGACAGGGACATTCAATTGTATGAAGGCTGTAACTAAATATATGATGAAGCAGAGAAGGGGGAAGATCGTAAATATTGCATCAATAGTAGGGGTTATGGGGAATGCGGGACAGGCAAATTATTCAGCCTCAAAGGCAGGGATAATAGGCCTGACAAAATCTATTGCTAAGGAGTTGGCTCCAAGGGGTATTAATGTAAATGCTATTGCACCAGGATTTATTGATACTGATATGACAATATCTCTACCAGAGAAGATAAGAGAGGGGCTATTAAGACAGATCCCAATGGGAAGATTTGGGGTATCTAAAGATATTGCCAATTGTACAAAATTTCTTGTCTCTGAGGATTCTGATTATATCACAGGACAGGTCATTCATGTAAATGGTGGTATGTGGATGTAGAAAGGAGGTGAGGTTTGGGTGCCAACAATTGAGGAAAGGGTAAAAGGTATTATCATTGATCAACTGGATGTTAGCGAAGACCAGGTTATTCCAGGTGCCTCCTTTATTGAGGATCTTGGGGCTGATTCACTTGATACTGTCGAGCTAGTAATGGCCTTTGAAGAGGAGTTTGATATAGAGATTCCAGATGAAGATGCAGAGAAGATTGTAA
>JACRGM010000043.1 GCA_016212345.1 Nitrospinota bacterium | reverse complement strand
CTTTTGAGTTAGACTATCTTCTTTCGTTGTCAACAAAAGAACGCTTCCAGATGATGATTCAAAAATCTAACGAGATCAAAAGAATGCTTATCCGACATGGATACCGAAAACCTTTTGAGATTATTAAAAGAGAATGCAGTTGAGTTTGTTATAATTGGGGCCTCAGCTTTTCCAGTTCATGGATATTCGAGAGCAACGCTTGACATAGACCTCTTTATCAGGCCTGACAGAGATAATGCTCAGCGTACATTAAGGGCCCTTAAGCAGTTTGGTTATGATGTAAGTGAAATTAGTGTTGATGACCTCCTAACCAAAAAATTACTTATACGACAATATTTAGTGGAAACAGATATCCATCCATTCGTAGCAGGAACAACCTTTGAAAAGGTTTGGATGAACAAGGTTCAGGATTTTTATGGGGATACACCTGTCTTTTTCGCAAACCTTGATGACCTTATTGAAATGAAAGAGGCAGCTAAAAGACCCCGGGATTTAGATGACCTCCAATATCTGCGAGAATTGAAGAAACGACGAAGTGTGATTTAAACCTTCTTTCCCTTTATAAATGTCTCAAGGAGTTCGAGGAATCTTTGTATATCCTTCTTAGTAATATCACCCATATTGCATACCCTAAATGTATTCTTATTTAGATTACCGAGACCATTGTAGATAATAAAACCATTCTCCTTAAATCTATCATGTAGATATTCATATGTTATTCCATGAGGGAGGAATATAGAGGTAACACTATTTGATTGATATTCAGGTGATAGGAGGAGTCTTAGACCCAATCTCTTAACCCCTTGTCTCAGATAATTAGCAAGCCCTTTATAACGCTCGATCCTCCCCTCTACCTTCTCCTCTATCAGCTCATCCAGTGCTACATCTAGGGCGTATAGGGTCTGAAGGGCAGGGGTAAATGGGCATTGTCCCCTCTCCTGAAATTCATAGTTCATATAGAGGTTGAGGTATACTGTCCTCTTATTCTCTTTCATTATGTTTAACAGGTCTTTCTTGATCACAACAAAGGAGACCCCTGGAAATGATTGAATGGATTTATTTGATGTACCAATACATACACCTATATTATTCTTCATTATATTGACATATTCACTCCCTATACCAGTGACCGAATCAACCAGAAATACCTTCTGATATCTCCTACTAAGCTCTCCTACCCTGTCAATCGGATTTACCAGTCCTGTGGTAGTCTCAATATGTACCATGACAATGGTATCTATATCAGGTTCATCTATAAGTTTCTTTTCAACCTCTGATATGTCGGGCTGTTCAGTCCATGGATATTCAAGTACACTCTTTTCTATATTATATGTGGAGATGATCTCCTCAAACCTATCACCATAGACACCGTTTTTTATAAGAAGGGCCTTCTTCCTTATAGTTGAAGTTATCGCTGCCTCCAGAGAGGCGGTACCAGATCCAGTAAGGACTACCACACTGTATTGATCATCTACATCTGATATCACCTTTAACTTTTTTCTGATCTTGTTTAGGAGTTCAGTAAACTCACTCTCCCTGTGGCATATCTCAGGTCTGTTCCATGCCATCTTCACCCTTTCAGTGACATTTACTGGACCAGGGTTTAAAAGAATCATCCTCTGCATCTCTTTTTAATCCTTTCCTCTGAAAAAACACCCCTTCACCCTACCACAAAGGCACGGACAAACAAGCCTGTCTGCATGCCTGCCTGTGCGTTGCACGCAGACAGGCAACGCACAAACAGGTTTGTCCATGCCACCCATAATTGGTTATAATCTCAATGGCTCAATATTACCAGGATAATATGGCAGATCTAATGGTGTGGACATCAATCCTGCAAGTTTACCCCTGTCTGTAATATTTAATATCATCTGCATGATATCACTTCCATATATCTGTCCTAGTCCCCCTTTACAGACCGCCCTTTCACCAAATTCATTAACATCGTCAACCCTTATACCATTACCACATATTGCAATAGGTACAGGTTCTCCTGAATGGATGAGGGTACCAGAACTGGGGGTAGAATGATCAGAACCAACAATCGTGATTATATCCTCCTTACCAATGAACTCATCTAATACAAATCCCATTGCCCTATCAATATCTTCAATGATCTTCACCTTGTTTATAGGCCTTCTGGTATGAGCAGCTTCATCTATCCTCTTTGTATGGACATGAATAAAATCGAATTCGATTAGAGAATCCCTTGCTATAATCAATCGCTCCATTAAATCATTACCTGCAGAATCACTATCTTTTACCTTCTTGTATGATAAGCCAATCTCCTTGGCCAGTCCCCAATATAAGGGAGATGATGCAATAGATAACCCCTTCATTCCGTATCTTTTGTCAAAGGGTATGAGAGATCTCCTCTGCCCAGGCCTCTGAGTTATTATAGTTATACGCTTAGACTTATCATCTATATGGTTATAAACCCAGCAGATATATCTGTTAAGTGCCTCTGAAGTAGCCTCAGCCCGCTCCCTATCACCTGAATTATCGTATGGCTGGACCTTAATTATCGGCAAGCCCTCAAAGATAGGATCAGAATCTGTGATCTCAGGACTGACATCACCTGTGATTACAAGTATACCTTCTGCCTTTCTTGTATGATGAAACCTCAAATATATACCATTAAACTGAAAATTACCCACTAAAGAGACCAATCGCTTACACTCATTATGTGTGAGGTCTGATCTATCCCTTTTAAGGTATAGAGATCCATCCCTCTCTTCAACATCTGAAAAATGTGCCAGACATACGACATCATTATTGTCAAATGGGATATCCTCTCCCGAGGCCTCTATAACCCCCCTTCCAGGGAAGTCATGGAGATCATACCCAAATATACTGAAATGTGCTATCTCACTTGATGGGCATATCCCTAATGTCAAGGGATGATAAAGCCCTGTTATACCCATACTAGCTATTCTATCAAGATTTGGCGTCTCAGCATATTCGAGGGGTGTTTTATTATCAAATTCATGTTGTGGTCTATCACCTAAACCATCAAGAATAATAAGAATTGTCTTCATAGGGTACTACTCTATACTTTTCTATACATTAGCTCTTATCTTAGGCCTTGATATAGATTTCCATATAACAAAATTACACGGCGTTATCAGTCGAAATCCTCGACGGCGTACCGCTCAGTACGCCTTACTCGGATTTCTCCCTCTAGCCTTGTGTAATTTATTATCTGAAAATCTATAGTAATGGTTTATGGTACTACAGATGATTCATACAGGTCGAATGTTTTTCATCCATCTTTGTG
>JACRGM010000250.1 GCA_016212345.1 Nitrospinota bacterium | reverse complement strand
GAATTCATATTTCAGTGTCAGTGTCATAGATTTTCAGATAATAAATTACACAAGGCTAGAGGGAGAAATCCGAGTAAGGCGTACTGAGCGGTACGCCGTCGAGGATTTCGACTGATAACGCAGTGTAATTTGTTATATGGAAATCTACAGTAACTAAATACTGACACCCTTCAATAAGCACTAAATAGTGATATAAGAAGATATTATCAATAAATAAGCGTATTTTGAAGAAAAACAACATTTTATTCTAATATATAATGTAATATTCTTATATATTGCAATTTAAGAGGTTTGCATTATAGATTGTAAATTATTAATATAATGCATTAGCACTCACCCTTAATGAGTGCTAACAGGATATTGTATATAATAATTTAATAATAAAGGAGGTGAGATTAAAATATTTAGCCGGTTTTCCCCAAAATCCTAAATCAGATTTTGGGCTTATAGTTATATTCCATGAAAGGAGGTAAGATTTATGAATATTCGTCCATTACAGGACAGGGTGCTTGTAAAACCCCTGGAAGAGAAAGAGGCAAAGAAAGGCGGTATTATCATCCCTGATACTGCCAAGGAGAAACCGCAGGAGGGTGAGATTATTGCAGTGGGAAGTGGTAAGATTATAGAGGATGGAAAGAGGCAACCCCTTGAGGTTAAAAAGGGGGATAGGGTAATTTATGGTAAATATGCAGGTACTGAGGTCAAGATTGAAGATGCAGAATATTTACTAATGAGAGAGGATGACATATTAGGAATCCTTATTTAGAGAGGAGGGATTAGAAATGGCAGCAAAACAATTGCTTTTTAGTGAAGATGCAAGAAACAAGATATTAATAGGAGTGGACACCCTTGCAAACGCAGTAAAGATAACCCTAGGCCCAAAAGGGCGTAATGTAGTCTTGGACAAAAAGTTTGGTTCACCCACAATTACTAAGGATGGTGTTACTGTAGCCAAGGAGGTTGAACTTAAAAACCCCTTTGAGAATATGGGTGCACAGATGGTAAATGAGGTTGCCAGCAAGACAAGTGATGTTGCAGGTGATGGAACTACTACTGCAACGATATTGGCCCAGGCTATATACAGAGAAGGGATGAAGAATGTGACTGCTGGTGCTAACCCCATGGAACTAAAAAGAGGGATCGAAAAGGCTGTAGAGGAAGTGGTGAAATTTCTAACAAAGATAAGTAAGCCTACCAAAGATAAAAGGGAGATATCCCAGGTTGGTACTATCTCAGCAAATAACGATTCTACCGTAGGTGATCTGATTGCCGAGGCAATGGACAAGGTTGGGAAAGATGGGGTAATAACCGTTGAAGAGGCAAAGAAGATGGAGACCTCTCTTGACATAGTAGAGGGGATGCAGTTTGATCGTGGTTATCTCTCACCTTACTTTGTAACAGATCCAGAGAGGATGGAAGCTATCCTGGAGAATCCCTATATCCTCTTAAATGAAAAGAAGATCAGTACTATGAAAGACCTTCTGCCAATCCTTGAAAAGATAGCCAAGATGGGGAAACCTCTCCTGATCATTGCAGAAGAGGTAGAAGGAGAGGCGCTGGCAACACTGGTGGTCAATAAACTGAGAGGGACATTAAGCTGTGCTGCTGTTAAGGCACCTGGATTCGGTGATAGAAGGAAAGAGATGCTTAAAGATATAGCAGTCCTTACTGATGGCAAGGTAATATCAGAGGATCTCGGTATTAAATTAGAAAACATCACAATAGATGACCTAGGTTCAGCCAAGAGAATCACTATAGATAAGGAGAATACTACTATAGTTGAAGGAAAGGGAGATAGACCTGAAATAGAGGGAAGGGTAAAAGAGATCCGTACCCAGATCGAGGGAACTACCTCAGATTATGATCGAGAAAAACTGCAGGAGAGACTGGCAAAGTTGGTAGGAGGTGTTGCAGTAATTAATGTAGGGGCAGCTACTGAGACCGAGATGAAAGAGAAAAAGGCAAGGGTTGAAGATGCCCTGCACGCTACAAGGGCCGCTGTTGAAGAGGGGATTGTCCCAGGTGGTGGTGTAGCCTTTATTAGAGCTATCCCACTGCTCGAGAAACTTATACTAGAAGGGGATCAGCAAATCGGGGTTAATATCGTCAAGCGGGCATTAGAAGAACCGATCCGACAGATAGCCAACAATACAGGTCATGAGGGCTCAATTGTAGTACAGAGAGTTAAGTCAGAAAAGGAGAATGAGAATATAGGATTTGATGCCAATACAGAAGAATATAGAGATATGATAGAAACAGGGATCATTGATCCAACCAAGGTTACGCGTTCAGCATTACAAAATGCTGCAAGTATCGCTGCCTTGATGCTGACTACCGAGGCAATAGTGGCAGAGCTCCCAGAAGAGGAGAAGCATCCTCATATGCCACCAGGTGGACCTGGTGGTGGTGGAATGGGTGGAATGTATTAAATAGACTATAGACTATGATCTATAGGGTGGTGGAATGTATTAATAGACATTCCTGTAAGAAAAAGGAAAGGACCTCATCTGTATACAAAAAGAGGACCTTTCCTTTTTTTATAAAATTATTAAGGTCATTAAATTTCGCAGCATGTTCTTCGAGAGCAATGAGAGCAAATGGAAGACCAAGAAGAGATGCTTAATATCTGCCAAAGTGAAAAAGGGTATCGGTATTCAGTAGATCCATTCCTACTATCAGACTTTATATGGGCTGGAGAT
>JACRGM010000249.1 GCA_016212345.1 Nitrospinota bacterium | reverse complement strand
TCATATTCTGGATGTCTAATATATGGCAGATGTGCATGAAGCACTAAACATAAATAACCTCTATGCATAAGACCCGCTTGTGTAATTTACTATCTAAAAATCTATAGTGATTTAATATCCATTGAACTTAACTTACTTTCCACCTCTATTTTTATACCCCTTTTTTCTTTACCATCACTTGAGACCACAGTAAATGGAAAGGATATCTTTTCATCTGATAAGGCATATCTTAAGGTGAAACTACCATCCTTCTTTAACTCAACCTTTTTATCTCTAATCCATACCTCTGCATCAGGCTCTGTACGACCGTATATTATAATCTCTTTATCAAGGATAAAAAAAAATCCTTTTCCTTTCCCCTCTTTTTGTCTATCTTCACTTATACTAAATGATGAAAAAAAATCAGAAGATAAGTCACCTTCTTTTATCTTATTCCTTAATATTGGGGGTATCCTTTTGGGCTCTGTAATACCAGGATTTTCTCTTATCTTAGAGAGATATGGATTCCCTTCTTTAGTAATACCTTTCTTCCTTCCCCTTTCAAATTCACCATCCTTATATCTCTCTTTATGTAACGCCCATTTCTCTTCGTAATATCTCCTTATATCAGCCCTTGTTAAATTTGTTAAAGGGGTCTGAATTTTATCTTCTCCATGTAGAATAGAATTGGTTAAGTCTGTAGGGCTCTCTTCTGCTCTCTCTTCTGGTCTATCTCTATGTAGTGAAGACCTCTCTTTTAAACCCTCTTGAACTCTGGGAGGAGAATATGAATCCTCATAGAGGGATATCTCCTCTTCACTCGATATCTCCTCACTCCAATTATCATAATAAATTGGCTCTTCTGAGAGAAGAGAGAGATGATAATCGTTTCTTACATCCATCCATCTCTCTTCAAGATTATCAGATATACCTGCTCGGGGAGTTTGGACACAATTAGATATCGCAAAAGGGAAAAACTCTCCCTTTGTAGTTAATATCCCTATCTCTGCACAATAAGAACTCTTATCATTCCATAGGGTTATATACCAATTAGTGGCATCCTTTCCTACTTCTATATCAAACCAATAATTGGCATTGGTACCATCAAAATCTATATACTTTACATCATATACACGGAGTATATATCTTACATTCTCCCATCTCTCATTTATTTTTCCCTTAATAGATTTAAGGCTTTCTGGGGCTATCTCCCAATATGCATAGAGCCAATATGGATCTCCCACCATGAGATATATCTGTGTTTTTCCATAATATAAAAGAAGTCTCTCATTATCGATCTCAATCCGTTTAATATTTTTATAGAGCGAAGTACTTTCTCTCTTGATCCTCTTTCTTCTTCTTTGTGTTGTCTTCCTTTTTCTTTTCATAATTATCAGAAAGTTCTCTTCTGACCTTTTCTATCAACTCCTTTGCAGGGATAATATTCTCATATACCCTTGGAATCCAAGAATCCCCCCAAAAGAAGTAACAGCTCGTCTGTGAACGTAATATCAGATTATACGCCTCTTTTAATCTTTCTTTTATTGAAGAGACATCCCTTTCCTTATTCACCCTTTCTATCTCTTTAAGAGATTGATGATATATCTTGCTTATCTCCCAGATATCTCTCATAGCCTTACGTTGTGTATCTGAACCTGCCCATTGAGAAAAGTCATATCCACTCCTTGATCCCACATTCCATGCACCAGTATGTACCTCTACCTCTACATTAGTCTTAGGCTTATGTTCCCTTATATAATCACTCATCAATTTAGGTCTGATACATATATCCCTATTTCTTACCTTAGCCATATATGGGGCAAAATAATGACCCCAAAAGCCGGCCCCCTCATCGAGCTGTCTGAACCACCCACCATTCTCACCATCTGACCATGTAGTCACAAGACACGGTCTCTTAGCCTTACCTGTTTTGCTTAACACCTCATTATTGAACCAGTTAGAATCAAGCCCACTTTCTTGGGCATTACTCAAATCCCTATCTCTGGGAATGACCACCATCTCAACCCCATCATACTGCACAATGTGTGGCTGATATATAATATCCTCCCCCTCTAATAAATCCTTGGGTTTAACATGGACACTATCTACTACTATGTAGTTATATCCATTCTTCTTTAATATGGGAATCATCTCCATGGAGAATGCCATCTCTGGTGGCCAAAACCCTACTGGTTCCTTTCCAAAGAGATCTTTCATTATATCCTTTCCTCTATCTAATTGTTCCTTCCAGTCATCTGTTGGGACAAGAGGAAATATCGGATGAAAATATCCCATTCCTATAAACTCAATATTATTAGCGTTCCTGTAATCATCTAACATCTTTGGGATATCCAATATATGCCGGTATCGATCTATTATCTCTTTATCTATTAGTTGCTCTAATAGTATCCCTGAAAATCCAACATGAAAATATGCTATATCCTCAAAGTACTTTGCATACTTAAGTGGTCTCTGATAACAAAGTATAATCTGTTTTGCCTCCCATTCATTTGTCTCTATGAGGAGTTTAAGGTTTCCCGGCGGTTGATGCATATGAAGACCCAATGCATGATATATACTATTTTCCATATCTATCTCCTCCTTAATTATAATAGACATCTAACACCTGATCAGCTATTGCCTCCCAGGAAAATCCTCCTTCTACTGTACGCCTTCCATTTCTCCCCATCCACCGTGCACGCTCAAAATCCATGAAGAGCGTACCAATACCCCATGCTATTGAATCTCGATTATCATATACCTTTAGTCCATTTACCTCATGCCATACTATCTCGGATGGTCCTCCATTTGAAGTTACCACAATCGGCTTACCTGTACTCCATGCCTCAAGTATTACAATTCCAAAAGGTTCGTTCCTGCTCGGCACACATACTACATCTGATGCCTTATAGAGATCTATAAGACTCCATCCATTTCGATAACCTAAGAACCTTGTTGCATGATATACCCCCTTTGCCTTTGCCTTCTCCTCTACCCCCCAACGCATATCCCCCTCTCCTACAAATACAAACTTGGCATTAGGGTAGTACCCTAGTATGGAAGGTATAGCCTCTACCAACAGATCAGGGCCTTTCTGATAAACCATCCTACCTACAAAGAGTACCATAGGGTCCATTGGGCCTATCCCATAATATCCACGAACCACTCCGGGATTGATCCAGCCATCATAGTTATGACAATTAATACCATTGTATACCACCTTTGCCTTCCAATCAGGAAGGTTATACATCCACATAAGCTCTCTCTTTAATGCACCTGAGACTGCTATTACCCTATCTGCACAATATGTCCCATGTCTCTCATGGTCTCTTATCCTGCTTGATCTCCCACTATAAAAGTTATTGCCACATCTACCATACTCTGTAGAATGCATTGTAAGTATCGCCTTATGCCCTCTTCCCTCTTTTATCCATACAACAGCATTTGAAGAGAGCCAATCATGTGCATGCACAATATCAAAATGACCTATATGATTCTCTGTCTGAAAAAAATGATGGACAAAGGAACGACACATATTATTAATCTCATCAACAAAGTCTCGAGATAGACCAAAAGGGCATCTATGGTAATGTACGCCATGTATTCGCTCATAATATGACTGATTATGACCTATCCGTGTAAAGATATGTACTTCATGTCCCTTCCGCTCTAATGCACATGCGAGTTCAGTAACATGTACTGCGACCCCGCCCACACTCAGGGAATGAAGAGATTCCCATGAAAACAATGCAACACGCATAATAAATCCCCCCCTTCTGTCAGGCTCGCCCCCAAATAACTTCCCCATTTTCTATCTTCTCCTCGGTCTCAAGTTATTTTCGGGCGAGCCCTCTTAAATATTGAACCTGAGATCTTCATCTTATTTCAATAACAGAATTTCTGGTTCCAAATGAATTTGGGACACAGAGACTACTCACAGGATCATCCTTCCATTCGCCATCTACAATAAATTTATACTCATACCTCCCAGGCCTAAGTTGGATATTTGTCCTCCATGTACCCCACTTATCTCTCTTGAGGAGATATGCATTGCGAGCCCATCCATTAAACTCACCTGTCAATATCACCTTCTGTGCTTGAGGCGCATTAATCTTAAACTCTACTTCTTTATTCTCTCCATTCATATCTATATTCTTTTTGACTATCTTCTTTTGTATTTCCATATCCTCTTCTATCTTCATTTCCTCCCTTCTCTTCTTCATTTTAAATCTCACCCCCTTTCATTAAAAATAAAAGTCCCCCCTCTTCTCTCCCCTCTCTTGATGAGAGGAATTAGGTGGATAATATTATTGTCTTTATTTCCAATTTGAATCTAATTATATTTTTCCATATTCTAATTGTCAATACAAAATTTTACAAAATTTTATTTTATATTTTCATTCTTACTTTGGGGGAGACAGCCCCCCCCGAAGCCTGAGCGAAGCGAGGGTCGGAAAGGTTTTCCAGAGGTAAACTCCTTTAACATCTTCAACTTTTCTAATGCAGATCCAGAATCTATTGACTCTCGTGCAGAGATCAATCACTCCTTCAGTGTATCGGCCTTACCACCAGCGACTATAGCAGCAGAGGCATTTAAAAGGACTATATCCCTTTTAGCCCCCCCCTTCCCTTCTAATATCTCCTCTGTTATCCTGACATTCTCCTCTGGATCATTAACCCTTAGATCTTCTATTCGACATCGGTTCAATCCTACATCCTCAGGACTGATCTCATAACATTTAATCCTTCCATCCCTTAATTCTGCAACCATGGTCTTATCTGTAAGGGTAAACTCATCCAGACCATCATTGCCATGGACTACAAATACATGTCTGCTTCCCAGATTCTGCAGGACATCTGCTAAGGATTCAACCAGTTTACGGTCGTAAACCCCTATCACTTGGGAAGTTGCCCCGGCTGGATTTGTCAATGGCCCCAGGATATTGAATATTGTCCTTATACCTATCTCCCTCCTTGGTGCTATGGCATATCTCATAGCACTATGAAGTATAGGCGCAAAGAGGAAACCTATCCCTATTTCATCAAGGCATCTTTCTACCCTCTCTATATCCACCTCAATATTAATACCTAGTCTCTCTAAGAGATCAGCACTTCCTGATTTGCTGGAGATCGATCTATTCCCATGTTTTGCCACTGTGAGACCTGTCCCCGCAACTACAAAGGCTGCAATGGTTGAGATATTAAAGGTCTGAGCCCCATCACCACCTGTACCACAAGTATCCACAATCACATTTGCCCTTGTCTTTATACGAACGGCCTTTTCTCTCATTACCCTAACAGCACCGGTGATCTCATCCACTGTCTCACCCTTCATCCGTAAGGCAGTAATAAAGGAACCTATCTGGGCAGGAGTCGCCTCCCCTTCCATAATCTCATTCATTGTTGTTATCATCTCTCCCTCTGGGAGATCTATACCCTTAACTACCTTATCTATCGCCTCTTTAATCATCTTTACAACTCCAAAAAATTTCTTAGAAGATCCTTCCCCACCTTTGTAAGAATAGATTCTGGATGGAACTGAACGCCTTCTATCAGATATTCCTTATGTCTGACACCCATAATCTCTTTTTCCCCTGAAAATACCTCCCTCAATACATCACCTCCCCACTGAGGGGGGAAGCCGTGTGGGGGTGATTCAATTGTCTCAGCAGTTATCTCAAGACACTCAGGAATGGTCTCTCTCTTTATAATCAGAGAATGATAACGAGTTGCCTCAAAGGGATTTGGCAAATCCTTAAAGATGGTCTTGTTATCATGATATATCATTGAGGTCTTTCCATGCATCAGTTTCTTGGCCTTGACTATCTCACCCCCAAAGGCATAGCCGATGGACTGATGTCCTAGGCATACACCTAGTATGGGTATCCTCCCTGCAAAATGTTTAATAACATCTACAGAAATACCTGCCTCTTTAGGTGTACATGGGCCTGGAGAGATAACAATCCTCTCAGGCTTTAACCTCTCAATCTGGGAGATGTCAATCTTATCATTACGAACTACCTTTAATTCCTCTCCTAATTCCCCCAGATACTGAACAAGATTATAGGTAAATTAATCATAATTGTCTATCATCAATATCATAGACTTCCCCCAGATATCTCTCAGCCATCTCAATGGCCTTCAGTAGTGCCTTACCTTTGTTCATTGTCTCTTCGTATTCATTAGCCGGTTTAGAATCAGCTACTATTCCTGCACCAATACCGAGATAGGCTGTTTTATCCTTGATGATAATAGTTCGGATCGCTATGGCCATATCCATATTGCCAGAAAAACTAAAATAGCCAACAGCACCTGCATATAGTCCCCTTCTTGTCGGTTCAAGTTCCTCAATGATCTCCATTGCCCTTATCTTTGGCGCCCCTGAAACAGTACCTGCTGGAAAGGTTGCTCTTATAACATCAAAACAGTCAAGCCCTTCTTCAATATCCCCCCTGATATTTGATACTATATGCATAACATGGGAATACCTTTCTATTACCATTAATTCATTGACCTCGACACTCTTGATCTTTGCAACCCGTCCCAGATCATTTCTTCCAAGATCTACAAGCATGATATGTTCTGCCTTCTCCTTGGAATCATTAAGGAGCTCTTCAGCCAGTTTAATGTCCTCAGATTCTGTTGCCCCCCGTCTCCGTGTCCCAGCAATAGGGCGTAGTTCTACTTGACCTCTATCCAATCTCACAAGGACCTCAGGGGATGAACCTATAATATTCATATCTCCAAGCTTAAGATAATACATATAAGGGGAAGGATTTATTGTCCTGAGAGCCCTGTATATATTAAAAGGGTCTCCATTGATCCTGGTTTTTAATCTCTGTGAGAGGACAACCTGGATAATATCACCATCTCTTATATATCTCTTTGATCTTAAGACCACCTTTTCAAACCCTTCCCTGGATATATTAGATGTTGTCTTGAGAACATCCCTTCTTTTATTATCCCCCTTAACCCCCTTAATGGCTATATCCCTTCTTAAGGGTTCCTTTAGTCTTAAGATAATAGAATCTATCTTTTCTTTAGCATTATTATAAATATCTTGTAGATTCCCATCAGTGATATGGGCATTTGAGACAATCTTTATCTTCTGAGTTACATTATCAAAGATCAATATAGTATCTGTAATAATAAAGACCGAATCAGGGATCTTTAGATCATCCTTCGCCTTTTCAGGTAGCTCCTCAAAGAACCTGATTATATCATAACCTATATATCCTACCGCCCCTCCAAAGAATCTAGGAATACCTTCTGTCTCTACATATCTATACTCAGACATAAGCCTCTTAAGAGAATCGAGTGGATCCTTATCGACTGTAAATTCTTCAACATCGCCATCTCTTATTATCCGGATCTCTTTCCCTTTACTCATAAATACTATTGATGGCTCTACACCAAGAAAGCAGTACCTAGCCCACTTTTCACCACCCTCTACACTCTCCAGAAGGAAGGAGTACTCTCCTTTATCTATCTTCAAAAAGGCAGATACAGGGGTCTCTAAATCAGCCAGTATCTCTCGATAGACAGGGATAAGATTCCCCTCCTTTGATTTCTCTCTGAAAAGATCAAATGATGGATAGTACATAAAATCGAAAATCTATAACACCTCTCGCAAAAATTGACCCGTATAGGAATTTGGGACATAGGCAACCTCCTCAGGGGTTCCAATAGCAACAATCTCTCCCCCCTTTTCCCCACCTTCAGGGCCCAGATCTATAATGTAATCTGCGGTCTTTATTACATCCATATTGTGCTCTATAACAATCACAGTATTTCCCTGATCAGTAAGACGGTTAAGGACATTAAGGAGATTCTGGATATCAGCAAAGTGTAGACCAGTCGTAGGCTCATCCAGGATATAAAGGGTCCGCCCCGTACTACTCTTACTTAATTCTTTAGAGAGTTTAACCCTCTGGGCCTCACCCCCAGATAGTGTAGTAGCAGACTGTCCAAGTTTGATATAACCTAGACCCACATCACTAATGGTTTCAAGCCTTGATCTTATCCTTGGAATATTCCCAAAAAATTCTAATGCCTCCTTAACAGTTATATCAAGCATATCCGCAATATTCTTACCTTTATACCTTATCTCCAATGTCTCCCTATTAAACCTCCTCCCCTTGCATACATCGCAGGGGATATAGATATCAGGTAAAAAATGCATCTCTATCTTTATTATCCCATCTCCACTACACGCCTCACACCTCCCCCCTTTGACATTAAAGCTAAATCTTCCCATCTTATACCCTCTTTTTCTTGATTCAGGTACCTGTGAAAATAGCTCCCGGATGAACGAAAAGACCCCTGTATATGTCGCTGAATTAGAACGGGGGGTACGCCCGATTGGAGATTGATCTATATCAATCACCTTATCTATATATTCTACCCCCTGGATACCTCCGAACCTCCCAGGTCTATCTATTGACCGCCACAACCTTTGGGCAAAGGCTTTATAAAGGATATCAATTAAAAGGGTACTCTTTCCAGAACCTGAGACACCTGTTATACATGTAAAACACCCTAAGGGGATATGAACATCGATATTCTTAAGATTGTTATGACTTGCATTAATAATCTTAAGATAGCTCCCATTCCCATGCCTCCGCCTTTTAGGTACAGGGATAGATAAATCCCCTGATAGATATCTCCCTGTCAGGGAATTCTTATCCTTTAATATGGCCTCAGGGCTACCTGCTGAGACAACCTCCCCACCAATAATCCCAGCCCCAGGACCAAGGTCTACAACATAATCAGCAGAGAGTATAGTCTCTCTGTCATGTTCTACAACAATGATTGTATTCCCTATATCTCTTAACCTCTTCAGGGTATTAAGAAGTCTTTTATTATCTCGCTGATGAAGTCCAATGCTCGGTTCATCTAGGATGTAGAGGACCCCAACAAGATTAGATCCAATCTGTGTTGCTAATCGTATCCTCTGCCCCTCCCCTCCTGAAAGGGAAGTGAATGACCTCTCCAGAGTAAGGTAATCCAACCCCACATCACGCAGAAATTGCAGACGATCCTTTATCTCTTTTAATATCCTTTCAGCGATCATCCACTCTTGTTCTTTCAGGGAGATATCTGAGAAAAACCTTATGGCCTCGCTAATAGAAAGCCTGGTAATATCAGCAATAGATCCCCCCCCCACCTTAACAGCAAGACTCTCCTTGCGCAGACGTGTGCCATTACACTCTGGGCATGGTGAGATATTCATATATCGCTCTATCTCCTCACTCTCATATAAAGAGTCGGCCTCCCTATGCTTCCTCTCAAGTGTATTTATAACCCCTTCAAATACACGATAATAAAAGTGTTGGCTATTTCCCTCATAGGAGGAGAACTTAATCTCTTCATTACCTGAACCATAGAGCAATACATCTTGAACCTCTTTACTTAAGTTATTAAATGGGGTATTGAGATCAAAATGATAATGATCTGCAATTCTCTCTAATATCTGATAAAAATAGATTGACTTCTTCTTTTCCCAAGGTTTTATTGCACCATCCCTTAACGATTTACTAGAATCCGGAACCACAAGATCAGGATCTATATTCATTCTTGTCCCAAGTCCACTACAGACACGGCAGGCACCATGAGGGCTATTAAATGAGAACATGCGTGGTTCCATTGCTGGATAGCTTATACCACATTTAATACAGGCAGATTTCTCACTAAAAAGGAGCTCTTTCTTTGTTCCATGTCGTTTTTTATCATTATCTGTTATACTGACAATCACTACCCCTTCAGAGAGTTTCAAAGCCAACTCTATAGAATCGGATAGACGACTATTTATACCATCTTTGATTATCAATCTATCAACTACTACCTCAATATCATGTTTCTTATTCTTATCTAATTCAATATCTTCGCCAACTTCCCACATTACACCATCAATCCTTACCCTTACAAATCCCTTTCTCTGTAATTCAGCAAACTCCTTTTTGTATTCACCTTTTCTTCCTATTACAATAGGAGAGAGGATATGGATATTCCTTCCTGATGAAAATCCCATAATCTGATCAACCATCTGTTGTACTGTCTGTGAGGTTATCTCCCTCCCACATCTGTAACAGTGGACCCTCCCTACCCTTGCAAAAAGGAGTCTCAGATAATCATAGATCTCTGTTATAGTACCAACAGTAGATCGCGGATTCTTGCTCGAGGTCTTCTGTTCTATAGATATAGCAGGAGAGAGTCCTTCTATGTAATCAACATCGGGTTTTTCCATCTGTTCAAGAAATTGTCGGGCATAAGCAGACAGAGACTCCACATACCTCCTCTGCCCTTCAGCATAAATGGTATCAAAGGCAAGGGAGGATTTACCAGATCCACTTAGCCCAGTAATAACCACTAATTTATTTCTTGGGATTTCTAAATCTATATTTTTCAGATTGTGCTCTCTGGCACCCTTAATAATGATCTTCTCAGCAGACATAGACATCTTCAGTGTGTGCACCCTTGATTAACATACCATAATTCCTGAAGATAGTAAATTGAAGATAGTAAATATTGACAAAATAACTATTTTCAGGTATCATAGATATAATATAATATTGAAAGATTAAAGATGATCAAATTTCTCACCCTCCAGATTTTCAGATAACAAATTGACATTCAATCTATTATAGTGTATTGTAAGGTACATTTTTAAGTATGATTAAGAGTATTAAAGAGATTAAAGAGCTAGAAAGGATCGCTGTACAGATAAGGATCGATATATTAAAGATGTTAACAGAGGCAGGTTCAGGCCATACAGGGGGTTCTCTTTCGACTGCCGACATCTTAACCGCATTATTCTTTTCAAAGATGCGACATGATCCTAATAATCCTAAATGGGAGGAAAGGGATATATTTGTATTATCTAAGGGGCATGCTGTTCCTGCCCTTTATGCGGTCTTAGGGAGATGTGGATACTTCAGCATAGATAATTTCCTCAGACTGAGGAAGTTGGGGAGTATCCTTCAGGGGCATCCTATGAGAGGGGTTACTCCTGGTATAGATGTCTCTACAGGGTCTCTTGGACAGGGTCTCTCTCAGGCAAATGGTATTGCATTAGCATCAAAGATAAACAATAAGAAGAGGAGAATCTATGTCATGTTAGGGGATGGTGAGGTGCAGGAAGGACAGATATGGGAGTCAGCGATGACAGCATCACATTACAAGATAGATAACCTCTGTGCAATATTGGACAACAACGGACTGCAGATAGATGGTCGTGTTAGTGATATTATGTCTATTGATCCCCTTCCAGACAAGTGGAAGGCCTTTGGGTGGAATGTTATAGAGATTGATGGGCATAAATTCGAAGAGATACTTTCCTCTCTGAATGAGGCCGAAAAGGTCATAGGTAAGCCAACAATAATTATTGCCCACACTATAAAGGGAAAGGGTGTCTCATTTATGGAGGGAAAGGTAGAATATCACGGTATTCCACCCACATGGGATGAGTTGGAAAAGGGATTGAAAGAATTGAAATCTATATAAGGAGTTTTTTCTTGATCACAATGCTCGGAACAAGGGATGTATATGGGAAGACCATAGCAGAGATAGGAGAGGAGAATAAGGATATTATTGTTTTAGACGCAGATCTATCGAGTTCTACACGGACATCTGAATTTGCCAAGAGATTTCCTCATAGATTTTTTAATATAGGGATTGCCGAACAGGATATGATTGGAACATCAGCAGGTTTTGCAATAGAAAATAAGATACCCTTTGCCAATACATTTGCCATCTTTGCTACTGGTAGGGCATGGGAACAGATCAGACAATCTATCTGTATTCCAAATCTGAATGTAAAGATCGTTGCAAGTCATGGGGGCATAACAGTAGGAGAAGATGGTGCCTCACATCACTGCATTGAAGATATCGCTCTAATGAGGGTACTCCCAAATATGACGGTTATTGTCCCGGGAGATGGCTATGAGACAAGGGCGGCTATTCTGGCAGTAGTAAGGCATAAAGGCCCAGTTTATATTAGAACATCGAGAGAAAAATTTCCTGTGATATACCCTGAGGATTGTAGTTTTGAGATAGGCAAGGCAAAGATTCATGGTCATATTGGAAAGGATGTGACTATAATTGCATGTGGTCTAATGCTTCATAAGGCATTAAATGCAGCAAATACCATCCGAAAGGATAAAATAGATGTCGGGGTGATAAATAGTTCAACCATAAAACCACTAGATAACGATACCATCCTTGAGGCTGCAAGTGTCAGTGGGGCTCTCGTTACAGCAGAAGAACACTCTATTATAAATGGATTAGGGAGTGCAGTAGCAGAGATACTGGTAGAGAATAATCCTATACCTATGAAGAGGGTAGGGATAAGAGAT
This sequence comes from Nitrospinota bacterium, assembly GCA_016212345.1. GTDB lineage: Bacteria > Nitrospinota > Nitrospinia > SZUA-224 > SZUA-224 > SZUA-224. Next base: position 248 of record JACRGM010000249.1, on the reverse strand, counting down.
AAGTTCGGGATGTCTGGGAGACCTGATGAACTTTTAGAACATTATGGTCTGACAGAAAGGGATATTATTAAGGCTGTAAGGGAAGTAATATCTATGAAAAGGGGATAATATAGATTTTCAGATAATAAATTACACAAGGCTAGAGGGAGAAATCCGAGTAAGGCACTGCGCAGAAATAAGTTGTACATATGGCGCAGAATTTTGGTTCGTCTTCAAGGCGCACCAAAGGGCGCATATTATTAATATGT
>JACRGM010000002.1 GCA_016212345.1 Nitrospinota bacterium | reverse complement strand
TAATAATCCCGAATAGTGCTTGCTCCCTGAATGAGTTTAAGAGTTAATAAGTTTATCTTAAAACTTTAGAAAAGGGGAAAGGATAATGATAAAACCAAAAGAGAAGATAGAGGATGTAAATATAGAAGATGAATTAAAATATGCCTACATAGATTACGCCATGAGTGTAATCATAGGTAGGGCACTACCAGATGTGAGAGATGGATTAAAACCTGTACATCGAAGAATACTTTATGCGATGTACAATTTAAATAATGATTGGAACAAACCTTATAAAAAGTCAGCAAGGATAGTAGGTGATGTAATAGGAAAGTACCATCCTCATGGTGATGTAGCGGTCTATGATGCCATTGTGAGGATGGCACAGGAGTTCTCTCTACGATATCCACTTATAGATGGTCAGGGTAACTTTGGTTCTATTGATGGTGACCCACCCGCAGCGATGAGATATACAGAGATCAGGATGGCAGAATTATCCCAAGAGATGCTGTCAGATATAGAAAAAGAGACAGTTGATTTTGGACCCAATTATGATGAATCCCTTACAGAACCACTCATACTTCCAGCAAAGATACCGAATCTGCTGGTGAATGGCTCTTCTGGTATAGCTGTTGGGATGTCCACCAATATCCCCCCTCACAACCTGAATGAGGTTATGGAAGGGATTATAAAGATGATAGATAATCCTAATATAACTATAGAAGAGCTTATGGAATTGATCCAAGGACCAGACTTTCCAACAGCAGGTTTCATCTACGGGAGAGAAGGTATAATCTCTGCTTATAAAAATGGGCGTGGATTGATACAGGTAAGGGCCAGGGCTGTTATTGAGAGGGATGAAAGGAGGGATAGAGAGAATATAATTATAACTGAGATCCCTTATCAGTTGAATAAATCAAGATTATTAGAGAAGATCGGAGAACTGGTAAGAGAGAAGAAGATAGAGGGGATATCTGAGATAAGGGATGAATCTAACAGAGAGGGGATAAGAATTGTCGTAGGATTAAAGAAAGGAGAAGATAATCAGATTATCCTCAACAAATTGTATAAACAGACGCAACTTCAAGATACCTATGGCATTATTATGCTCGCCATTGTAAATAATCAACCGAGGATACTCGATCTTAAGAGTATTCTCATGAACTTCATCCAATATCGACGTTTAATAGTAACTAAAAGGACAGAATATGAGCTAATAAAGGCAAAAGAGAGGAGACATATCTTAAAAGGTCTGGAGATAGCCTTAAATAATATTGACAGGATAATCCAGTTAATCAAAGAGGCAGATACAACTGAAAAGGCATCAGATGACCTGATCAAGGAATTTAATCTTGACAAGGTACAGGCCAAGGCGATCCTTGATATGAGACTCCAGAGGCTAACAGGCATGGAGAGACAGAAGATATTGGATGAACTTGAGAATCTAAAAAAGAGCATCAAGGAATTAGAGGCTATTCTGAACAGCGATGATGAGAAGTTCCGTATAATAAAGGAGGAATTAAGGGAGATCCAAAAGAAATACGGGGATGAGAGAAGGACAGAGATAATAGATTCAACTACCGAGATAGAGGTAGAGGATATGATAGCCGAAGAGGATGTGGTAGTAACGGTCTCTCATACAGGGTATATAAAAAGAAATCCGATCAGTCTCTATCGTGCTCAGGGTCGAGGGGGAAAGGGGATAAAGGCGATGGGGGTTAAAGAGGATGACTTTGTAACAGAGCTATTTATTGCCTCGACACATAGTTATATCCTCTTCTTTACAAATACAGGGAAGATCCATTGGCTAAAGGTATATGAAGTGCCTCAGGCAAGTAGGACTTCCAAGGGGAAGGCAATCGTCAATATCCTTCAGCTTGAGAAGGGAGAGAGGGTGACTGCCATGATACCTATTAGGGAGTTTGTAGAGGGGAAGTACTTGGTTATGGCTACCCAAAGGGGGATAGTAAAAAAGACACCTTTGATGGCATACAGCAATGTACGTGTAGGTGGAATAATTGCCCTAACGATTGATGAAGGTGATATGTTGATATATGTAAGACTGACTGATGGAAACAAAAGGATACTATTAGCGACCAAGAATGGGATGGCGATTCAATTTGAGGAGAGTGAGATAAGACCGATAGGAAGGACAGGAAGGGGTGTCAAGGGGATTACCCTGAGAGAGGGGGATGAGGTTGTTGGGGCAGAGATAACAGATCCGGATTCAACTATCCTGATAGTCACTGAAAATGGTTATGGTAAGAGGACAGATGTCTCACAATACAGGTTGCAGAGTAGGGGTGGTATAGGGCTAATAAATATCAAAAATACAGAGAGGAATGGTGGGGTAGTAGGGATAAAACAGATCTATGATGATGATGAATTGATGATTATAACTGCAAATGGGAATATAATAAGATTAAGGGTAAAAGATATCTCTGTTATAGGGAGAAATACTCAGGGTGTAAAGCTGATAGATATAGATAAAGAGAATAAGGTTGTATGTATTGCAAGGGTTAGGGAAGAAGAGGAAAGAGGTGAAGATGATACCATTGAATAACCCTTCCTATAGATTTCCATATAACAAATTACACTGCGTTATCAGTCGAAATCCTCGACAACGTACTACTCAGTACGCCTTACTCGGATTTCTCCCTCTAGCCTTGTGTAATTTATTATCTGAAAATCTATATCGTCTTATCTTAACAGTAAAAATCTCTATTATCTTTACAGTGTTATCATTATCTTTTTATCAGATAGGATGCCATAAAGAATCACCAGAGGGTTTGTATACAGATGCAGAGGATCTATGGAGCAAAGCGAGATATATAGAGGCAGCAAAAAGATTCATCCAATTAGTAGAAGATTTTCCAGAAAGCGTATTAGTCAGTGATTCCTTATATCGTCTAGGAGAGATCTATTATTTAAACCTCAATGACAGTCAGGAGGGGATAAAATACTTCTATGAGGTAATCAGACAAGGAAAAAATGGAGAGAATAGTTATAATGCTCAGAGATACATCGCTGAGATATATGATAAGACCTTAAACGATTATGAGCAGGCCATTATTGAGTATCATAGATTGATAAATGATTATGATAAGGATGATATGGCAGATAAAGATCAATATCAGATTGCTCAATGTTATTTTAAGAAAGGGGATTTTGAACAGGCCATTATAGAGTTTGATATATTGAGAGAGGAATATCCTGAGAGTAAATTAATTCCGGATAGTTATTATCAGAAGGCAAATTCACTTTATATGTTGGGTAGATACAATGATGCAATAGCTGTTTATAATGACCTTCTTAAGGAATATCCTCAAAACAGATACGCTATTGATGCAAGATTTGGAATAGCTTCATCTATAGAGGAAAAGGAGAGATTTAGAGAGGCACTCACTATTTATGAAGAGATCAGAGAAGGATATGGAAACAAAGATCTCATTGATATGAAGATAGATAGATTGCAGAAAAGGATAAATGATAGATATCGGTAATAGGGTGTAGTTGATAGTTGCCCAAAATCCGATTTAGGATTTTGGGGAAATCGTCAATACTTTAGGATATAGGCTGATGCTCGATATTAAGATGATCAGGACAAACCCTGATGAGGTTAAGAAGATGATCAGGGCAAGGGGGCAGGATATAGACCTTGAGGAGATACTTGGAAAGGATAAGGAACGTAGAGATCTCCTTATTGAGGTAGAGAGATTAAAACATGAAAGGAATATAGTATCAAAGAGGATCGGGGAATATAAAGAGAGAGGAAGGGATAGAGAGATAGAGATAGAGAGAGAGTATATGAAGGAGGTCTCTAACAGGATAAAGGAGATAGATCTCAAAATAAAAGGGTGTGAGGAGGAGATATCAAGAGGACTCCTGATGATTCCTAATATTCCTCATTCAACGGTTCCAATAGGTACTGATCAAGGAGGTAATATTGAGGTGAGGAGATGGGGAACACCACCCTGTTTTGGATTTAAAGCTAGATCTCATGAAGATATAGGGGAAAGGCTTAATATACTAGATTTTACAAGAGGGGCAAAGATAACAGGGACGAAATTTGTCTTGTATAAGGGATTGGGTGCACGACTTGAGCGAGGATTGATAAATTTTATGCTTGATCTCCATATCCGAGAACATGGTTATATAGAGGTATTCCCCCCTTTTATTGTCAATCGTGATAGTATGATAGGGACAGGACAGCTTCCTAAATTTGAGGATGATCTATTTAAACTTAAAGGTGAAGAATCTTATTATCTTATCCCCACAGCAGAGGTTCCATTGACAAATATTCATAAGGATGAAATCCTTTCCATGGAAGATCTTCCAATATGTTATGTGGCATATACCCCTTGTTTCAGAAGGGAGGCAGGCTCTCATGGTAAGGATACCACTGGGCTTATTAGACAGCACCAGTTTGATAAGGTAGAACTGGTAAAGTTTGTTGAACCAGATTCCTCTTATGAGGAACTAGAGGCGCTTATTAAGGATGCTGAAGAGGTATTAAAGAGATTAAATCTCCATTACAGGGTAGTTAATCTCTGTACAGGTGATCTAGGTTTTTGTGCCACGAAGACATATGATATAGAGGTGTGGTTGCCAAGCCAGGAGACATATAGAGAGATATCTTCTTGCAGTAATTTTGAGGATTTTCAGGCGAGGAGGGCAAGGATAAGGTATAGAAAAGGACTAGGATCAAGGCCAGAGTATCTACACACATTGAATGGCTCAGGTCTAGCCGTAGGACGGCTAATGGTGGCCATATTAGAGAATTATCAAGAGGAGGATGGTAGTGTCACAATCCCAGAGACCTTGAGATCGTATGTGGATGGGGTAGAGAAATTAACTAAAACTAATAAGTTGTTATAGATTTTCAGATAATAAATTACACAAGGATAGAGGGAGAAATCCGAGTAAGGCACTGCGCAGAAATAAGTTGTACATATGGCGCAGAATTTTGGTTCGTCTTCAAGGCGCACCAAAGGGCGCATATTATTAATATGT
>JACRGM010000246.1 GCA_016212345.1 Nitrospinota bacterium | reverse complement strand
CTTTCATAAGACTGAACCCCCATTATCCACCTCCTTTTCTAAACCTTATTTACATTATATTATATTATATTATAATCTAAGGATAAAAATTTTTGATACTATAGATTTTCAGATAATAAATTACACAAGGATAGAGGGAGAAATCCGAGTAAGGCGTACTGAGCGGTACGCCGTCGAGGATTTCGACTGATAACGCCGTGTAATTTGTTATATGGAAATCTATATCAAATAATATTAGATATTAGGTAGGATGTCAACCTAAATTTTAACATAAACATCAAATCATATAAAATGTGATATAATATTTTAAAAAGAAACACACATGTTAATGTGTATATAAAGGGGGGTGATGAATATGGGTAATAAAACTTTAACGGTGCCAGAAGATATATTTATTAATATGTTGAAATCCTTGCCAGAGGATGTATTAATAGAAGTTTTCTGGAGGAGTGTGGTAGAGAGTGATGTTTCCCCTCTGACTCAAGAAGAAAAAGAAGAAATAAAAAGAAGTAAGACGGAGTTTGAAAAAGGTGAAACAATTAAATGGGAAGATTTAAGATAGAGTTTTCAAAAGGCGCTGTAAAGGATTATAAAAAATTACCCCAAAATTATAAGACATTAGTTGATTTGGTACTATCTAAGTTGATTGAAGGCCTGCCTGTAGACATAAAACCAATAATTGGAGAGAAGAATACCTATAGAATTAGAGTAGGAAAATACAGAATTCTTTTTACAATTATTGAAGGTACAGTACTAATCACACGAATTGGATCAAGGGGAGATGTCTATAATTAAATAGGTAATAGTTCACCGTAAGCTGAACTTTTACAAAAAGTATTTTCAGGGGGAAAGGGCTTGATTTTAGCATCCATAGACATAGGCACCAATACAACTCGTCTCCTGATTGTAGAGGCAAATACACCTTCTTCATTTAGGAGGATATACTCAGATCGTGTAATTACCCGTCTTGGGGGTGGATTCTCTCAGAATGGCCGTATAACTTATGATGCAATGGAAAGGGTAAGAAGGGTACTCTCTGATTTCAAAGATAAGATCGATAATTACAAGTGTGAAAAGGTATCAGCAGTAGCCACTAGCGTGGTACGGGAGGCAAAAAATAGAGATGAATTCATAAAGAAGGTGAGAGAGAGGACAGGGATAGAGATTGAGGTCATATCATGGCAAGAGGAGGCAAGGCGTACCCTACTAGGTGTATTCATGGGTATCCCTAATCATATAGAAAGTGGATTGGTCTATGATATAGGGGGTGGTAGCACAGAATTCATCCTTACCAAGGGTAGAAGACCTGTAAGGTTCTTCGGTACAGATCTCGGTGTTGTCCACCTGGCTGAGAGATATATCTATTCAGACCCGATAAAGGAGGATGAGTATAAGAGATTAGAAGAGGAGATAGAGAAAAAGATCCTGAAGGTAAGGTCTGAGATATATTGTCAGAGGGAAGAGGTTATAGGATATGAAGGCGAATTTAAGTTGATAGGGACTGCGGGGACTATTACTACCCTTGCAGCGATTGATATGGATCTTTTCCCATATGATTCGTCTAAAATCAATGGTCACATTATCTCTATCAATCGTATCAATGAGATACTCAATGATCTGATGTCAAGGACATTGGAGGAGAGGAGGGATATACCATCCATTGAAAGGGGAAGAGAAGATATTATAATACCTGGTTCGATTATAGTAATAAAGACTATGGAGATACTAGGCTTTGAGGAGATGATAGTAAGTGATTTCGGATTAAGGGAGGGGATTATCCTGAATATGCTTGAAAGAGGTGATCTTCAATGAAAAATAATCCATCTAATCTATTGATCGACATATCAGAGATACCAGAGGAGGGATTAAAGCTTGATCTTATAAAGTCTCCCTCCTTTTTTGAGATTGAGGAGGCAAACTTTAAAATCACAAAACCGATCTCAATACACTGTAATATCACAAAGGTTGATGATGAAATATATCTGCGGGGCACTATCTCATCTACTATAGAGATAAAGTGCAGTCGGTGTCTTCAGAGCCTCACCCTTAGTGTGGATCCCAAATTTGAGATTACTTATTTACCACTAACCCTGATGCCATGTGATGAAGAGGTCGAGTTAGAAAAGGATGATATGGACATCTCTTACTATTCAAATAACATAGTGGATATTATCTTCCCACTAAGAGATCAGATTGTCCTATCCATACCTATAAAACCCCTTTGCACCCCTGACTGTGCAGGACTATGTCCTGTTTGTGGTCAAAACCTTAATATCAAGATGTGCAGTTGTTATAAATCTGAAGATATTGATCCCCGATTATCGATCTTAAAAGAACTAAAGTTTCAAGAGTAATTACTTGCAACTGTAATGCACTAATATGACTTGATTGTAATCCTCAACAATAATATTACAGTTAGAATATGTTTTGGATATAGATTTCCATATAACAAATTCCACTGCGTTATCAGTCGAAATCCTCGACAACGTACTACTCAGTACGCCTTACTCGGATTTCTCCTTATAGCCTTGTGTAATTTATTATCTGAAAATCTATAGAATTATTTTATCAGGT
>JACRGM010000248.1 GCA_016212345.1 Nitrospinota bacterium | reverse complement strand
ATCCACAGATTCCTTAAGTTCCTTTATCCCTATCTCGGCCTGTGCCATCCTTCTCTTACCCTCGAAATTGAATGGTTTGGTCACAACCCCTACAGTGAGGGATCCCTTTTCCTTGGCTAGCCTGGCTACAACAGGTGCTCCGCCTGTCCCTGTACCACCACCCATGCCTGCGGTAATAAAGACCATATCTGCATCCTCTATTATATCTCTAATCTTATCCTCGTCATCCAATGCAGCCCTTTTCCCTATCTCAGGGTTGGATCCAGCACCTAGTCCTTTTGTAAGCTCAGCCCCAATTTGGAGTTTTATAGGGACATGAGAATTCTTGAGGGCCTGCATATCTGTATTTACAAGAATAAAATCTACTCCCTGCATGTTCGAAGAGTACATAGTGTTAACAGCATTACATCCCCCCCCACCAACCCCTATCACTTTGATTTTAGCAGAATATTTTTCATCTGTAAGTTCAAACATCATCTTTTCTCCTCCTCTATAAATGTACTTATCCTCCCCTCTAAGTGCTCAAGATCATCATTGATCTTGAGCAGATTCCTCTTCCCCGCACAGAAACAGAATTTGTGTGGGGTCTTCCTATCAGAAAAAATCCTCTACCCAATCCTTCATCCTGACAAATATCTTGTTGAAAAGATTACGTCCCCCCAATCCACGGTGGTTCTCATCTATCTCATTCTTCATACCGTAGAGAATCAGACCAATACCTGTTGCATATATTGGACTATTAACAACATCAACAAGGCCACCAATCTCTTTTGGAAATCCTGCCCTTACTGGAAGCTGAAAGATCTCCTCCGCAGCCTCAGACAGCCCTTCCATGATACTAGCCCCCCCAGTGAGTACAATCCCTGCTGAGATCAGCTTATCATAACCACTTATTGTCACCTCCTTCTTTACTAAGCGAAGGAGTTCATCTATGCGTGGTTCAATTATATCCGCAAGGACACGGCGGGAAATAACTGTGGGGCCCCTTCCGCCAACACCTGTCACTTCTATCATCTCCTCCCCATTCTTAAGGCTTGACAAGGTGCAACCGTAGCGTTTCTTGATCTTCTCTGCCTCCACAGCAGGGGTTCTAAGTCCAACTGCTATATCATTAGTAAGATGATTCCCTCCTATAGTCAAAACCGATGTATGTCTTATAGAATCCTCGTAGAATATCGCCAGATCGGTTGTACCCCCCCCCACATCGATTATTGCTACACCTAATTCCTTTTCTTCTGGAGAGAGCACAGCTTCACCCGATGCCAGTTGTTCAAGTACAATATCATCAACCTTTAAACCTGCACGGTTCACACTCTTGACAATATTCTGTGCCGATGTTACAGCCCCTGTAACAATATGTACCTTTGCCTCCAATCTGACACCTGACATGCCGAGTGGGGTCCTAATACCATCCTGATCATCAATTATATACTCTTGTGGCAAGATATGAATTACTTCCCGATCAAGGGGTATAGCTACAGCCTTGGCAGCATCTATCACGCTCTCTATATCTGCTATAGTCACCTCCTCATTCTTTAGAGCAATTATCCCGTGACTATTAAAGCTTTTGATATGTCCTCCTGCTATACCTACATAAACAGAGTCAATCTCTGTGCCCGCCATAAGTTCAGCCTCCTCTACAGCACTTTTAATCGACTCCACTGTACTCTCGATATTTACCACCACACCTTTACGTAATCCTCTGGAAGGACTTGTCCCAATCCCTATGATATCAACACCATTTTCATTATTAACTTCCCCTATAATACAGCATATCTTGGTAGTACCTATATCGAGTCCTACAATATGATTCCTCCTCCTTTTATGAGCCATTTCATATCACCTCCTCTTTTTAAGTGAACTAATTATAATGAACTAAAATGCCCAAAGTGCCTAACTAAAGTGAAATAAGGTTATGAATAATAAAGAATTTTCATAAGCACTACTAATTAACTACCACCTTATCCTTAAAGGAAAGGTCAACATATCTTACCTCTTTCCCCTTTTTATTTAGAAGGGCGATTATTGTATCGAGGCGAGAAAACCTCTTTTCTATCTCCCTCTTGTCTATAGAATCATGATATACTAACAACCTTATCTCAAGCCCCCTATAGATAGAATTATCCTCCGAATTATCCTCCTTACCTCCTTTGGGAAAAAGTGTTACCCCCTTTCCCGGTGTTATATCTATCCTTTTTATCCCTACATCCTTCAGAAAGGTCGATTCTTGTACATCTCTTAGTACATTAAGACCTATAGATAGAGCATTTGATCTTATACCCTCCCCAAGGAGAGGAGGGTTAATCCCTGTTACAGTAATAAGTGGAAGTGAGGAATAATCATATCCTCTGACATCACTGACATCACTTATACCATCCTTGACCTTCTTAAACACAATACCGCTGTCATCTATTAGATAGGTATCACCCCCTTCAGAGAATGATATAAGGGCAAATGGTGATCTCTCCTCGATCCTAATCATTATCTTACGAGGTAGAACCTTCTCTGCTTCAGCATCTCTGATCCAATGATTTCCCTTAAGACGGGAGCATAGGGTATTGAGATCTATACGGAAGATATTTTGGTGTATAATATTACCTGCAAGTCTCAATATCTCTTTATATTTTAATATATTGTTCCCTTCTACCCTTACCTCTGATATCTCAAAATAATGAGATGTAAGGAGATATCTATATCCTTTATAACCAATAACTACAGATGCTATCAGGAGAAGGGGGATGAGAAAGGCCGTAAGTATTATTCTCAATACCTTTCCAATGCCTACCTCATCCCATCCGATTTTAGAGGAGATTACCCTCATAGATGAGGCTGATACCCGGGGTGTCCCCCCTCTTATCCTTTTTTTATTTACAACTACACCATTCATTTATCTAACTCCTAACTCCTTCTCCTACAATATGGATCTCTGTCTCTAACAAAATCCCTTCCTTCTCCAGTACAGCATACTTTATATAATCAATCAGTCTTATCACATCATCAGCAGATGCATTACCTCTATTGACTATAAAATTTGCATGTTTCTCTGAAACCTGTGCATCCCCAATCCTATACCCCTTAAGACCTGCAGACTCAATAAGCCTGCCGGCAAAATCTCCAACAGGATTCTTGAATATTGAACCAGCAGAGGGAAAGGAGATT
>JACRGM010000247.1 GCA_016212345.1 Nitrospinota bacterium | reverse complement strand
TTTGAAAGAGAAGGCGGGCAAAAACAGCAATATTGTTTTGACGGGGTTCTTGAATAGAGAGCCATTACAGGAATTATACAGCCACGCTGGACTTTTTGTATTGCCTTCTTATTATGAAGGATTGCCCATAGTTCTACTTGAGGCAATGAGTTATAGTTTATCATGTATAGTAAGCGATATACCAGGTAATAGAGATGTAGGATTGAGTAGGGACAGATTTTTTAATGTAGGGGATGTGAAGGCGCTATCTACAAAAATAAGGGAGTTTATTAATAGGCCATTAACAGATGAGGACAGAAAAGGGCAGATAGATATAGTAGCTGAGAGGTATGATTGGGATAAAATTGCTACTAGAACATTGGAAGTGTATAGGCGAGTAGCTTATAGGTGATAGGTGATAGAGTGAAGGACTCAGCCGGCTCATTAAGCGAATACGCTAAAAATATGAAACCCGGCACTTCAATAAAAAAGATAAAGGAAATGGCATGGGAGGAGGCTGTCCGTGAGAAAACCCACAAGAAGCCTTCCTGACACCAATACTATAGTCTGCTATATTGTAATGCCCATTGTAATATGTGTGAGATATGGAAGATCCGAGTAGTTCTTTTTATCCCCAAGTAGAAAATATTTGACAAAAAATTATACTTTGGTATAATCTGTAGGCGTTAGTGATGGGGGTATTTTATGATTAAAAGGTACTTACAGAAGCATGTACTAGTGGATTTGAGGGAGAAGATGGTGTTTATCTCCGGCCCACGCCAGGTAGGGAAAACTACACTTGCCCAACAGATAGCCAGTGATTTCTTTCGTGATAAATATGCTTATTTAAACTGGGATAATAGAGAGGATAGGAGGATTATCCTTGCCGGTACTTTCCCTGCTGATAAACAATTGTTGATTTTTGATGAAATCCATAAGTATAGAAACTGGAAAAATTATCTAAAAGGAGAATATGATAAATATAAGGATAGATTTCAGATATTAGTGACAGGGAGTGCCCGATTGGATATTTATAAAAAAGGTGGAGATTCTCTATTGGGCAGATATCATTCTTATAGGCTGCATCCTTTATCTTTAGGCGAGTTATCTGGCGAAAGAATGACCTGTAATCCTTTTAAAGAGATTGGGTTTGGGGAAGACCATAAAAAACAGAAAGAATTATTTAATCTCCTGTTTAAATTTGGCGGTTTTCCAGAGGTGTTTATTAAACAAAGTGAACGAGCCTTGCGGCGATGGCATAGCCAGAGAGTAGACAGGATAATAAGGGAAGATATTCGGGATATTGAAAATATACGAGACATATCGGTATTGCAAGTGCTGGTTGAGATTTTACCTGCGAAGGTGGGCTCACTTTTTTCCTTAAATTCATTACGGGAGGACTTAGACGTTACTCATAAAACAATATCTTTATGGGTGGAGATATTAGAAAAATTCTATTATCATTTTCGGATCTATCCTTTCCAGAGTAATATTATAAGGGCATTAAGAAAAGAACCTAAGCTGTATTTATGGGACTGGTCGGAAATCAGTGATGAGGATGTTCGGATTGAGAACCTTATCGCGTCTCATCTTTTAAAATTTTGTCACTTTCTTTTTGACACTGAGGGATATAGAGCACAACTTTATTATTTAAGGGACAAGGAACAGAGAGAGGTAGACTTTTTAGTCGTTGTTGATAGGAGGCCATGGTTTTGTGTAGAGGTTAAGAAATCGTATAAAGATATCCCTGTTTCCTTAAAATATTTTGGGAAAAAGATAAAAATTCCTTTTATTTATGAGGTAGTAAGGGAAGAAAATCTTGATTTTATAAAGGATAATATCCGTGTGATAAGCGCAAGTAAATTTCTCAGTGGCCTGGCGTAATTTTTTGAGTTATAATGAAAGTCATAGGGGTTAGGGGGTTGTTAAATTGATCCTTTCACAACTGCCTCAAATATGTTATAATATAATAATGAATAAAGACAATAATATATACTACATAGATAGACGTTTTAATAGAGATCGTCGCTCAAAACGAACTAATCCATTTCACCCTTATTATACCCTTTTGGGAAGGCGTCAGAGACTTCGTCGGTTGGAAAATGAACCCTATTTTTTGGATCAATATAGTGAGAAACTCTTTATAGGTATTATGTTTATTATAGGATTATCCCTTGTTGATGCATTTTTTACCATCTATTTAATCAATAGGGGTGTTATAGTAGAATTAAACCCAATAATGGATTCTGTTATTGCCATTGGCCCACAACATTTTGTTATAATAAAATTGACCTTGACATTTTTAGGGGTATTACTCCTTATCTTCTGCAAACAACACCCTATGATTACAATGATCCTATCTGGTGTTGTTTTTCTTTACATCCTTATAGCCCTTTACCATATCTTCATCCTCCTTTCCCATGATCGTCATCTTATATATTACTGATGGTGGATATCACCTTTCTAAGAGACTCCTTGATCTATATCCAGAGGCAGTGTTAGTAAAATACTCTAAAGAAATACTGCCCGATATATGGAAGAGACACAATAGGTTCGTATTCATTATGGCAACGGGTATTGTTGTGCGGGCTATTGCCAATCTGTTAAGGGATAAAGAGACCGATCCTGCTGTAGTAGTCCTTGATGAAAAGGGAAGGTATGCAATAAGTCTAGTCTCTGGACACATTGGTGGTGCAAACAGGCTTGCAAAGGAGATCGCTGATTTCTTAGGTGGCGATCCAGTGATAACGACTGCATCAGATATACTAAACCTCCCTTCACTGGATATCTGGGCATTAAATAATGACCTTACTATAGAAGATCATGGGCAAGCCCTTAAAAAGAGATCTTCTCTCCTTGTAAATAAGGGCGATATAAGGGTTTACACAGAGATACCAATAGATAATCCACCTGATGCCTTCAAACTTGTAGCCCTCCATAGTGATGCGGATATTATTATCTCAAACAGATATCCCCACCTTCCACCTTTCACTTCCCACCTCCCACCTTCTGCCTCTCTAACGCCCATCCTCTATCTCAGGCCCAAGAATCTGGTATTAGGTATTGGCTTAAGACGGGGTACAACATCTAAGGCGATTGAAGATAATATAATAGATATCTTTAAAGAGAACAACCTTTCTATCTATTCAATCAGGAATCTTGCTACAATTGACAAGAAGCGGGATGAGAAGGGGCTTATCGACTTTTCTGGGAAATTTTCAATCCCTATTATATTTTACACAGCAGATGAATTGAACCAGATAGATGTTGATCAGCCTTCACCACATGTTGTTAAGGCTACAGGTGCAATGGGGGTTGCAGAACCTGCTGCTATCTTAAGCTCAAACAATGGAAGATCGCTATTAAAAAAAATAAAGAGAGGTGATATGACATTAGCAATAAGAGAGGTAAGCTTCAGATTGTAGGTATTGGACCTGGTGGATTTGAGCATCTTACAAGACGTGCAAGGACTGCACTAATGGAATCAGAGATGATTGTCGGGTATAAGACCTATATTGAACTTATTAAACCACTCATCGAGGATAAAGAGGTAATCTTTACCGATATGAGACATGAGGTTGAACGTTGTATCCGATCAATACAATCTGCACTTGAAGGGAAGATTGTCTCTATTATATGTAGTGGTGACCCTGGGATATATGGCATGGCAGGTCTTGTCTTTGAGCTTTTGCGTAAACAATACGGTGATACAGTGCCCGATATGGATATTGAGGTTGTCCCAGGGGTCCCAGCACTAAATGCCTGTGCCTCATCTCTGGGTGCCCCCCTTATGCATGACTTTGTATCAATAAGCCTTAGCGACATCCTTACACCATGGGATGTTATAGAGAAGAGGATCATAGCAGGGGCAGAGGCTGATTTTGTTATGATTATCTACAACCCAAGGAGTAAAAACAGAACCGATCAGATCATAAAGACTAAGGATATAATATCAAGATACAAGAGACCAGATACCCCAGTAGGGATAGTTCGGAATGCCAAAAAGAGAAATGAAGAGATTACTATCACCACACTCGAAGATATGCTCAACCATAATATAGATATGCAGAGCACGATTATAATAGGCAACTCTCAGACATTTATATGGAATGGCTTGATGGTTACTCCAAGGGGGTATTATGGGAAAAGATTTTGATTAGGGTAGTACTTCTATCAATCTCTCAATCTCCTCCTCAGTGTTATAGAAATGGGGTGATGCCTTAACCATATCTTCTTTTACACTAACAAAGATCCTATTATCCCTTAACCTCTTCTCAAGGATATGATTGGGAGATTTATCATTGATAAACGCTACTATCCCTGATTTCTCACCATCACCCCTCGGACTTAGTAACTGATATCCCTTATCTTCCAACCCCTGACATAAATGATCTGTGAGCATCAATATCCTATCTTCTATTGCCCCTATCCCGATATCTAGAATTAGCTTAAGTGCGGCCTTTAATCCATAAATCCCAGCAATATTAAGTATCCCACTTTCAAACCTACGGGCATCTGGGAGTAAGGTAAGATCGTAATTCAAAAAATCTCTTGCATTAATAACACTTGATGCCCCCACCTCTGTAACCCTTATCCTCCCTAAGAGCCCTTTTGAACAGTACAAAAAGCCTGTTCCATCTGGAACAAATAACCACTTCCTTCCTTCAACAGCAAGGGCATCAATATTGGCCTCTTTTATGTCAAGTCTTAATGCCCCAACACCTTGTGTGCCATCTACTAGAAAGATTGTCCCTCTCTCCCTGCATATATCCCCTATCTCCATAAGATTACCTCTGAATCCATTATTAAACTGAACAAAGCTCATATTTACAACCCTTGTCTGTTCATCAATCAGATCCTTGAGATCATCTCCTTTAATCCTTCCATCCATTGCGTTAACAAACCTTAAATCTACCTCCTTATCCTTTAGATTCATCCATGGGTAGACATTGCAGGGATATTCTCTATTAAAGGTAATAACATTATCCCCTTCATGCCAATCAATACCATTGGCTATATGACATATACCTTCAGCGGTGTTCTTTATAAATCCTATCTCATCTACATGAGAATTGATTAATTGAGCTGCTAATCCCCTTGCCTCTTCCACTGTCTTAAACCAACTCTCACCATGAATTATACCGTTAAGGTTTCTATCACTTAAGTAGGAATTAACAGCCTGAACAACACTATTTGGTAATGGAGATCTTACAAGATGGTTTAGATATATCCACTCCCTTGTTACAGGGAATTCGGATTCCCTGATCAAACTAACATCTTTATCTGTTAACATGTTATTTATATGGTATTTAAATTCATTTTTGAATACTCTGGGAGATTAATGAGGTTGTGGGAGGATTATGTCTGATATGTTGTACTATCTCCTTTTCTTCTGGATGATGTTGTGCAGGATATATCTTCATCTCTTCTATTATATCATGGCGGGTTGTATATTGACCCTCTGCCAATACGATCTGCATGGCAAGTCGGGTCTTGGCATTAATAATTATAGGGCCTTGAAGATTGGCAGTCATCTTCTGTGGATCATCTCTTAAGGTGACAATAGCAAGTATTACCACATCCTTTTCATCTGTTATCCCAATCTCTACTATATCCTCCTTACTTATGTCAATCTTATAATCAGGTCTAAAGAATAGGGGATCTATCAGAATAAATGCAAGTGAAGGATCATCAATTGCCTGAAACCACATAAAAGGTCCCTCTTTTGAATGATTGAGTAAGATGTATCTTTTTATATGCTCAAAACCGAGAAGGCCAACAGGCATAAATATAATCTTTTCATCTTTAACATCTATCTCACCGAAGCGTGTAGTATTTATCTTCACTTTACTCCTTACTCCTTACTTTTAGTGCTTATGAGTTTTGCTATCTCTGGCAGATCTATATCACTTGTAGCTGCAGCCAATCTGTTCTCTTCCTGAATCCTTTTATATACCTCTTCCCTGTGAACAACAAGCTCAGCAGGGGCCTCAATACCCAATCTTACCTGTCTCCCCCTGATTTCTACCACAGTGATCTTTATATTATCACCAATAGTTATACTGTCGCCCGACTTCCTTGTCAGTATTAACATAACCTTTCATCCTATGGTATTATTACAGAAAATCAAGTAGATTTAACTGCATTACCCTGGCAGTAGCTGCTAGTGTGGCCTCAAAGATATTCTCTGCTGTCGTGAGATCTGTCACAACCTTTAACATATCTGCATCCTCTGTCTTAGAGAGTAATGTCGTAACATTTAACTGCATATCCAACAACACCTCATTTGTCCTCTCTAAACGATTAACCCTTGCACCACTCTCCCCCTGTCCTTCTAATATCTTATCCAACCCTGTATCTAGGTGATTAAGGATATTCCTTACGGCTGTCCGATCCCCCTTATCTAATGCCTCTATAAAGGCCTTAAGTGTCTTTAAGATGTTTTGAGAGCCTTGTATCCCTAGATCAGAGGTCGATGTCCCAGTTATATCTGTAACTATGGCTGTTGTAGTTGTATTAGGATCGGAAGTAACATCTAGGCCCAGGTTTGATGAATCAATAGAGGCTGTAACATTTAAACCTGAAGAGTTGATGTTACCCAATATATCTCCCACATCCACAGCCGAACTCAGATCTATATCTCCTGTAAGAGCCCCATTTATGATACGAATAGTCCCCAGTGTCAGCCCTTGTCCTCCATTCAGGGATGAGATAAGGGTATCTAAACTTATCTGATCACCAACAGCAGGATTAAGGTCTGTGACGAGGAAATCTGAACCTGGAAGATTGATTGTCTCTGTGTCATTCTCAACTATCTTTATCTTTATC
>JACRGM010000001.1 GCA_016212345.1 Nitrospinota bacterium | reverse complement strand
TTGATGTTGGTTATGCCTGAGAACTATCTCTGGATAAATCCCTCTGATGCCGATCCTCTGGGGATAGAGACAGGGGATATGGTCAAGGTGACATCTCCAACTAGCCACATTACATCCCCGGATGGATATATAAAGATAAAGGCAAAGGTTACCGAGCTTATAAGACCTGGTGTTGTAGGTATATCACATCATTACGGACACTGGCAACTGAGCTCAAGACCATATAAAGTTGGTGGCAATGACCAGGGTTATGATCCGAGCCGAGGAACTGGTGCCCAGCCAAATGAGATCATGCGAATAGGAGAAGGGATGCCATCAGGATATATCGCCACGACATTACAGGAGAGGATAGGTGCAAGTTGCTCCTTCTTTGATACAAGGGTCAATATACAAAAGATATAGGGGAGGTGAGGTAATAAATGAGTCAATTAGGATGGAAGATAGATCTAGGGATGTGCACAGGGTGTGAGAGCTGTACCATTGCATGTAAGGCCGAGAACAATACCGAGCCTCAACTCTCTCCACTACCATTGTCAGACGGTGGTTTCCCAATACATGTGAGCTACAGATGGGTGATATATAAAGAGAGTGGAACATATCCAACCCCAAGGCTCGATTTTACATCAATGACATGCCATCACTGCAAATCACCTGCATGCATAAAGTCATGCCCTGTTGGTGCGATATCAAAAAGAGCAGGTGATGGGATTGTACTTATTGACTATGATAAGTGCATCGGGTGTAAATACTGCCTCTGGGCATGTCCTTATGGTGCACCCCAGTTCAATAAGACGACTAAGAAGGTTGAAAAATGCACATTCTGTGTACACAGGATTGACAAGGGACTAATGCCAGCCTGTGTGACTACATGCGTAGGAAGGGCATTGACAAAGGTGGATGACTTTAACTTCAGTAACTCGGGCAAGAATGCACCTCAAGGCTTTGGTGATCCGAGTCTTACAAAACCTGCGGTAGAGTTTATAGCCAAGTAGAGCAGAGAGAGTAGAGAGAGCAGAGGGACACTTCCCATATTTCTAAGAAATATGGGAAGTGTCCCTCGTTAGTGATAGAGATGATGAATTCAACGCTTAAAGTCCTATCTGAATTAGTAGAGGGGCGGGGTAATATCTATAGCTTTCTTTCAGGATCTTATCTCTCCCCACCTTCTAAGGAGACAATTGATCTTATCCTGGATAATGGGTTTCTTAAAGGGATGACCGAGATATTCGATAAATCAGCAGTCCATGATCTTGTCGCATTTACCAGGGATTTCAATGGCGACTATTATGAACTAAGACAGGAATACCATAATCTTTTTGTAGTTCCAGCAGGTCAATATGTAACCCCTTATGAGGCTGTATACAGGGATTCACGGATAATCGCGGGTAGCGTTGTAAAGGGGCTTTTGATGGGGGAGTCCACCATAGATGTAAAGAGGCTGTACAAAAGGGCTGGGGCAGAGATAACAAGGGATTATAAAGATCTCCCTGATCATATAGGTATGGAATTATTGTTTATGCACTTCCTGTGTGAAAGAGAAAAGGAGGCATGGAAGGCCGAGGATGAGTCTATAGTATTAGATTATCTGAAGAGAGAGCAGGAATTTATTCATAAACATCTGATACAATGGGTACCGGATCTGTGTGATAGGATATGTGAGAAGACAAAAAACAGATATTTTAAAGGGATTGCAAAAATAACTGATGCCTTTATCCGTACAGAAGATGAAACCCTTAATTCGATTTTCGATTAAAAGAAGGAAGTCATGCTAAATACTATCCCTGCTAAGGTGTTAAAAAGTTTCAATTCTGAATATATAGATATTGACCAGATGTTGTGCAGTAGTGTCAGGTATGTAAGATCGAGATGCAGGGTGTGTATTGAAGGATGCCCCAATGGTGCCATAGAATTGACCACTGAACAGAGGATCAAGATAGAGGGCTCGAGGTGTTCAGGTTGTGGGATATGTCTTGCTACATGTCCAAATGGGGTATTTGAAGACAAGAAGAATAATGATCTTAAGATCATATCCCGAATAAAGGAGATCCTTAAGATATCGCCAAATAAGATCATAAGATTTAGATGTAATTATGACAATGGAGAAGGAGAAGGGGGTTCTATCTCCATACCTTGTCTGAGTCGCATAACAGAAAATCTTCTAATATCTGCATTTGTAAATGGCGCAGAAAAGGTTCAGATCAAAAAGGTTAATTGTAATGAATGTGAATTTAAAAGGGATTTCCCATATATTAATAATACCCTAAGATTAACTAGACAACTTTGTAATCTTATTGGGATATCAGGAGATTATATCGAGGAGGTCGAAGATTTTGAAGAGGATTTAGACTCCTATCAAGGGTCAATACCTTCTGACGGATCATTGAGCAGGCGAGGTCTCTTTAAGCTCTTTAAAAGAGAGGCAGTTAAAACAACAGCAAGTATAATACCAGATATATCTGACCTCATAGCCCTAGAAGGGCGAAAAAATAATAGCCAGAGGCATAAGCCTCTGGAAAAATGGGAACATCATAAAAATCCAAAGAGGTTATATCTATTAGAATTACTTACTAATTTTGATGAATTATATCCTGCCTTAATCCCTTCAGGAATTAAACTCCCTTTTGGTAAGATCAATATCAACGATAAATGCATTGGTTGCAATGTCTGTGAAACAATCTGTCCAGCCAATGCAATAAAAAGGGTTAAAGATGATGAATATTTAACCATTAGCTTTGATTCAAGGCTATGTATTAACTGTCAAAATTGCATGGATGTATGTATAAGAAAGGGGATTGAGATTGATAATGATACAATCATCAATCTAAAGGATATCTTATGTAATAGCGAAAGAGAATTGGTCAGAACTAAGTATAAGAGATGCAGTGTATGTGATGATATATTTATTGGAAGGGAAGGAGATATATGCCTAATATGCTC
>JACRGM010000245.1 GCA_016212345.1 Nitrospinota bacterium | reverse complement strand
CTCGGATTTCTCCCTCTAGCCTTGTGTAATTTATTATCTGAAAATCTACATAGATTTCCATATAACAAATTACACGGCGTTATCAGTCGAAATCCTCGACAGCGTACCGCTCAGTACGCCTTACTCGGATTTCTCCCTCTAGCCTTGTGTAATTTATTATCTGAAAATCTATACCAATCGGCTAATGCCACCTTTTACACTCATTACCTTTACCGTTACATCTCGTATTTACCAAAATCATCAGGCTTCAGATTCTCTAACCACTTCTTCCATTGCTCAGAGTCATCTTCTTTTATAGTGTCATTTATATCTATACTCTTTGCCTCGTCTATTACCTTTTTAGATACATATATAGGGGCCTTGGCCCTCAGGGCAATTGCAATGGCGTCACTTGGGCGGGAATCAATATTGAACATATTACCATTAAGCGTTATACAGATAATGGCATAGAAGGTATTCTCCTTGAGATCGTTCACCATGATGTGATCTATTTTGGCATTAAGTCCCTCAAGTATGTTCTTTATCAGATCGTGGGTCATGGGTCTCGGTGTAGTTACCTGTTCCATCTCCAATGCTATAGCATTTGCCTCGAATACCCCAACCCATATAGGCAAAGCCTTTTTGCCGTTTAGATCCTTCAATATTATTATGGGCATATTTGTTATAGGATCAAGGGTAAGCCCTTCAACCTTCATTTCCAACATTATTAACACCCCCTCTCAATTATCTCACCATCGAGACTATACAATCCTCCTCTGATTATCTTAACCTCGATTATCTCTCCTTTCATATCTCTATTACTATAAAAATTGACTATTTTATTGGATCTTGTCCTACTAGTCAATTTTCCTGGGTCCTTTTTACTATGCCCCTCTACCAGCACCTCATCACTAGTCCCTTCCAATGCCTTATTCTTTTTTAAACTAATCTCTTTCTGAATCATTAAGAGATTATTAAACCTCTCCTCCTTTATATTGGGTGGGACATGATTCGAAAGGGATCCTGCAAGTGTCTCTGGTCTTGGAGAATATTTAAACAAAAAGATAGTGTCATATTCTACCTCTTTTAATATCTCCTCTGTCTTGTTAAAGTCATCATCAGTCTCACCAGGAAATCCTACTATTATATCTGTTGAAATGACTATCTCCGGGATAAACGATTTTAATCTATCTATCTTAGAAAGGTATTCTTCAGATGTGTAGCCCCTACCCATCTTATTAAGGATCCTATTCGATCCTGACTGCAGAGGGAGATGTAAATGTTCACATACCTTATTCATATCCCTCATAGCATACATCAACCTCTCTGATATATCCTTCGGATGAGAGGTGACAAATCTTATTCTCTTAATACCATCAATCTCTTCAATCATGTATAGAAGTTGGGGAAAATCTATACCATCAGATTTATCCTTACCATAGGAATTTACATTCTGCCCTAGTAATGTAACCTCCTTGTACCCCTGATCAGCCAATCCCCTTATCTCATCTAAGATAATAGAACTACTCCTACTCCTCTCTCTTCCACGGGTATAGGGGACAACACAATAAGTGCAATAATTATCACATCCTTGTATAATATTTACCCATGCACTGACCTGACTCTCTCTAAATGTCAATGGGGGTTGGATATCTGGATCAAAATCCTTTGCTATCCCTATTACCCTTCCCCTTTTCTTTTCAACCTCTCTGACCATGGATGAGAGATGATCGATATTAAGGGTACCGAAGATAAGATCAACCTGGGGTGCCCGTTGAAATATCTTATCCCCCTTAATCTGGGCAATACAGCCACCTACACCAATGATAAGATCAGGATTATCCTCTTTAAGCCTCTTTAATCTACCAAGTTGACTAAAGACCTTTTGCTCGGCCTTTTCTCTAATACTACATGTATTTAACATGATCATATCAGCCGATCTCAGATCATCTGTTAACTGAAAATCTAATCCCTTAAGGATCCCCACTATCCTCTCAGAATCATATTTATTCATCTGACATCCATATGTCAAGATAGCAAGATTTTTACTCATCATAATCCCTTATTTTTTAAGTATTATGTATCTTTTAGTATAGTTAATAAAAAGCTATTTGTCAAGGATTTTTTGATTCCAAACATAATCCCTCATTGAAGGGTAGAGTTTAAAAAAGGACTTAAGGGGGTTAGGGGGTTGATTTATATGGCTACATCTAACCGTACAGGTCGAAATATATAGATTTTTAGATAATAAATAGAGCACTATTACAGTGCTCTATAAATTACACAAGGATAGAGGGAGAAATCCGACTAAGGCGTACTGAGCG
>JACRGM010000244.1 GCA_016212345.1 Nitrospinota bacterium | reverse complement strand
CAGACGACCTTCTGCTTTCCCTTAAGGAAAGCAGGGTAGAATTTGAAAATGAAGCAAGGTTTCTTCTTGCGCTAAAATTATATGAGCTTGGCAAAATATCTTCTGGTAAGGCTGCAAAGATAGCTGGATTGAATAGATTGGAGTTTTTAATGAGGCTGGGGAAATATAAGGTTTCTCCATTTCAAGTAGATTTGGATGAAATATTGGAGGAGGCAGGTGGTGGCTGATGAAAAAATAGATATTGTAGTCAATACCTCTCCATGGATTGCCCTTTCAATATGTGGGCAGATTCCGTTGCTCAAGAGGCTTTATGCCAATGTTTATATTCCTCAAGGGGTTCAAGAAGAGATTATAGCCGGAGGAGAACATAGCAGAGGAGTCAAGGAACTAAGAACATCTTCGTGGTTGAGGGTTGAGAAGATTATTGATGAAAGTAAAGTAGGGCTGTTATATGAATTAGAACGCGGGGAAGCAGAAGTTATAGTTTTGGCAAAAGAAAAAGGGATAAAACATGTGCTAATTGATGAGAAAATTGCAAGGCAGCAGGCAAGAATACAGGAACTCAATGTAAGAGGAACTTTAGGATTGCTATTAAAAGCTAAGAAAAAAGGACTGCTCTCTTCAATAAAACCCCTTGTTCTTAGTATTCGTAATAATGGCATCTGGATTAAGGATGAAATAGTAAGTGGTATATTAAAAGATGCTGGGGAGGAATTATAGAAAAAAATACCACTCAATTCAGGGCAAGGACGCCTACAATCACCCATCAAACCACTTGTAAAATTTGCCACCAGTCTTAATGTGTGATACTCTAAAAACTTCCTACTGAACTTGGGTCTTTATTAACGCCCGTATCGCTTTTTGATTTGAAATAATATGCTGCACTACTGTAATTATAAAGAATCACTAACCTTAAATGATATAGCTAAGGGATCAGGTATTAATAAATATAGTTTATATCGAATATTCAAAAAGATTAAAGGTGTTACTTGCTTTGATTATCTTAACAATGTCAGAGTAAAAGAGGCAGAAAGGATATTACAAAATGAGGGTGGGGAATTTATTTTTCAATGCGCCAGGTCTAAAACCTTCGCCTTTAGGCGAATAGCTTTAGCGTTTCATTTAAGGAAGATATACATATTATGATTTCAGCTCCCCCAAGCATTTCTGTATCAAAGATGATGGGTTTAATGTGGATGAAGATGTGCGGTAACTTTAGCCGGCATTTAGTAGGGTATACCGGCTTTAGCCGATAACTCTCGCCTTGAGGCGGTCAGTAAAAACCCATGTGCTTTAGCACACGGTAGTTTAGTGAATAAAAACATTAGTGAATAAAAATATTGACAAAATAGAACTACATCATTATATTCACTTGTTAATATATTTTAAAATTTACAGTAGCGGATATTAAGTCTTCAACAATAGAGAATCTATTGAATTTGGGGATAAAAATATGAATTTCTTAAAGATGGCACGGCACATGCGTATAACACAGCATAAAAGGTTCGTGCCTTTGGCATTCACCCAAATCCTTCGCTAACGATCAGGACTTCTTTTATGCTGGAAACATTAGGCGAAATGGCGGCAAGTAAGGAGGAGTAACTATGAATTGCACAAGTTGCAATAAAGAAGTTGTGGCCGACAAGTTGTTCTGCCCTTGGTGCGAAGCCTTTATCCCAAACCCACAAGCTGGGAAAAAGGCGGGGCTATTTAGGAGGTGGTTCGCAACTGCAATAGACCCTATCCTTGCCATGATCATATATCTGATTCTGGCAGGGATTTTAGGGGGAATGGCAGGAGCTTTCGGCGAGAATGCAAGAATCTGGGCGATTGTTATTGTCACAATAGCAGACGGAATTTTCTTCTTGTGGCTCTTGAGCAAGGGCATGACCCCTGGTAAGTGGCTACTTGGTGAGCAAGTGGTCGAGAAACTCAGTGGAAATTATCCTGGCTTTTGGAGGATGATCTTGCGCGAGATCATTGGTAAATTTGTAAGCGGGCTGTTTCTCGGTCTTGGCTATTTTGCGGCTATTTGGGATAAGGATAGCCAAGCATGGCATGACAAAATCGCAGGAACGGTTGTTGTGCAGAGGCGGTAAGCGCTATCATCAAATATTCAGGCGAGTGGTACCAAAACGACTGATCTTCCCCCGAAAAAGTGGACCCGTAATTTTCAAATTCTGCAGGACTTTTATAGCCCAATGCAGAATGTCGCCTTTTACGGTTATAAAATACCTCAATATACTCAAAAATACTCAGCATAGCCTTTTGCCTTGTCCTGTACCTTTGCCCGTAAATGAGTTCAGTCTTTAATGTGTGAAAGAATGATTCTACATACGCATTATCATAACCTATGTGCATTTTTTGCATAAAATCATTGACAAAAGAGGAATTTTCAGGTACTATATAAAAATATAGTATTGAAATATTAGAATATTGAGACCTTCGGGGCAGGGTGGAATTCCCGATCGGCGGTATAG
Source organism: Nitrospinota bacterium (assembly GCA_016212345.1). GTDB lineage: Bacteria > Nitrospinota > Nitrospinia > SZUA-224 > SZUA-224 > SZUA-224. The sequence continues at coordinate 1,621 of JACRGM010000244.1, read as the reverse complement.
CCCGCGAGTCCTGTCAGATCTATGACGAATCGTAACTGCTCAATGTTCCTCTAATTTGAGCAGAGATAGAGATGGTGAGGAGTAGAAGGCAGGACTGACATGGTTTGATTCCATGGCCGACAGTGAAAGTCTGGATGGGAGAAGGTAGAGGAAAAGGTGTGTAGTATATAATGTCCCGAAGATTATCATATCTTCGGGATTTTTTTTGGGGAATAGAAATAGAGATGGATAGTGAAGTATACATGAGCAAGGTCATTGATCTGGCATTAGAAGGAAAAGGAAAAACAAGTCCGAATCCAATAGTGGGGGCTATTATTGTCAATGATTCTGTTGTGGTTGGGAGAGGGTATCATAAAAAGGGAGGTGATCCTCATGCAGAGATAAATGCCTTGAGAGATGCAGGGGAGATGGCCAAAGGGGGGACACTTTATGTAAATCTTGAACCTTGTTGTCACTACGGGAAGACACCCCCATGTACTACTGCCATTATAAAGAGTGGTATTGAAAGGGTTGTTATAGGTATGAGGGACCCAAATAGATTGGTATCAGGAAGGGGTATAGAGGAGTTAAGGTCTGCTGGTATCCGTATAGAGGTTGGCATATTAGAGGAGCGTTGTAGGAAGATCAATGAGATTTATGTAAAGTATATAACTACAGGGAGACCCTTTATTATTATGAAGGTGGCTTCTAGTCTTGATGGAAAGATTGCTACCTGTACTGGGGAATCCCGATGGATAACCTGTAAGGGCTCACGAGAGGTTGTTCACAAGATGAGGGGAGAGGTGGATGCAGTTATGGTTGGTCTTGGTACTATCATAAAGGATGATCCTCAACTTACTGTTCGGATGGGAGAAGATGGGATAAAGGATCCTAAAAGGATAATCCTTGATAGCTCACTTAATATCCCTTTAAAATCAAAGGTATTAACCATGGATTCAAGATCTGATACTATCATTGTTACAACGGAAATGGGAGATAGTGAGAGGATCAAGATATTAGAGGGAATGGGTGTCAGGGTATTGATGGTTGATGGGAAGGATCAAAGGGTTGATCTGGATAGGCTAATGGTGAGATTGGGTGAGATGGAGGTGACAAGTGTATTGATTGAAGGTGGAGCAGAGGTATATGCCTCTGCATTAGAGACAGGTATTGTGGATAAGATTATCCTCTTCCTATCACCAAAGATTATAGGTGGTGTGAATGCCCCAGGGATAGTAGGTAGAAGAGGTATTGAGAGTTTAGATGAGGCCATTCCAGTTAAGGATATCCATATCCAACAAATAGGGGATGATATTATGATAGAGGGATACTTACGCGGAGGGAAGAGGGGCTAAGTTCGTTATGTTTACAGGGATTATCGAAGAGATAGGAGAGGTTAAGAATCTTTTAAAGATTGGAAGAGATGCAAAACTGTATGTTAGGGCAGAGAGGATCCCCCAGGAAATGAGTGAAGGAGATAGTATAGCTGTAAATGGGGTATGTCTTACGGTTGTGGAGTATAATAGATCATCCTTTGCTACAGATCTCTCTTCTGAGACATTAAAGAAGAGTAATTTAGGGGAGATGAAGGTGGGTGACCCACTCAATCTGGAGAGGGCACTGAGGGTAAATGATAGATTTG
>JACRGM010000041.1 GCA_016212345.1 Nitrospinota bacterium | reverse complement strand
TACTCCTTCATGTGATCGATATGTCAGTAGGGAATAAAGAACGGGATCCAATCTCAGATTTTAAGACAATAAATCAGGAATTGTATCACTATAATAAGGAATTGATGTCAAGGCCACAGGTTATAGCTGCTAACAAGATAGATATTCCTCAGGCCATGGAGAGGTTCAACCAATATAATGATCTTCTTGTCAAATTGAATCATAAGGTATTTCCCATATCAGCGGTTACAGGTGAAGGTGTTAGACCTTTACTTGATTGTATCATGGATATGTTGTGAGGGGAGAGATTGTTATAGATTTTCAGATAATAAATTACACAAGGCTAGAAGGAGAAATCCGAGTAAGGCGTACTGAGTAGTACGTTGTCGAGGATTTCGACTGATAACGCAGTGTAATTTGTTATATGGAAATCTATAGAATAAGAAGATGTATAGAAGTGATATACTCAAGAATATAAGACGAATCGTTATCAAGATTGGGAGCGCAGTCCTGACCTCACCTTTGAGAGAGGGTCTTGATACCTCTATTATTGAGGAGATTGTCCAACAGATCTTGGATTTGAAGAGATCTGGGCTTGAGATTATCATTGTATCATCAGGGGCGATTGCTGCTGGGGTGAAGGTATTAAAATTTAAAGGGATACATAGAAGTATACCTCAGAAGCAGGCAATAGCCTCTGTTGGTCAGAGTCATTTGATAGCTACCTATGAGAGATATTTTGGAAGGAAGGAACAGAAGGTAGCACAGATACTCCTCACCCATGATGACTTAACCAATAGGAATAGGTATCTTAATGCACGAAATACCCTATCCACATTATTATCATATCATATAATACCTATAATAAATGAGAATGATGCGGTGGCTGTTCAAGAGATAAAGGTCGGAGATAATGATACCTTATCAGCTATGGTAGCAAATCTTGTGAGTGCAGATCTCCTGATCATCCTTTCAGATATCGATGGTCTTTATGATGAAGACCCCAGTATTAATAAATCAGCAAAGTTGATCCCTATTATAGATAAGATAACACCAGAGATCGAAAGGTCTGCTGGGGATACACTTTCCCATACAAGTGTAGGTGGGATGTGTACAAAGATAGAGGCAGCAAAGATGGTGATATCTTCAGGTATACCTATGATTATTGTTAATGGAAAGAAGAAGGATGTAATAAAGAAGGTCATTAATGGTGAGGATATTGGCACATTATTCCTTCCAGCAGAGGATCGATTAAAGAGGAGGAAGCATTGGATAGCCTATACATTGAAACCTACAGGGTATATAAAGGTTGATGATGGCGCCAAAGATGCCCTTATATCCAATGGCAAGAGTCTGTTACCCTCTGGTGTCCTTGAGGTAGGCGGGGATTTTGAAAGTGGAGATTCTGTCAGATGTCTGGATAAGGAGGATAGGGAATTTGCCCGTGGTCTCATTAATTACAGCCTCTGGGATATGATGAGGATAAAGGGGAGACATACATCAGATATAGAAAAGATATTGGGTTTTAAATATTATGATGAGGTAATACACAGAGATGATTTGGTACTAATAATATAGATGAAAGAGAAGATCCTTTCCATAGCCCAGAGGGCAAAGTCTGCGTCGAGAGAGACTGCAAACCTTTCAACTAAGATCAAGAATGATGCCCTTATTGAGATGGCAAGATACATTCAGGACAAAAAAGATCTCCTTCTGAAGGCGAATGAAAAGGATATTAACTATGCTAGAGAAAATGGGCTCTCATCTGCGATTATAGATAGACTTACCCTCACCACATCCCGTATAGATGCAATGGCTGAAGGACTGAGAGAGGTTGCCCTTCTCCCTGATCCTGTAGGGGAGGTTACTAGGATGTGGAGGAGACCCAATAATCTCCAGATAGGTAAGATTCGTGTCCCCATAGGGGTAATCGGTATAATATATGAATCTCGTCCCAATGTCACTGTAGATGCCGCAGGACTCTGTTTGAAATCTGGAAATGCAGTGATACTTAGGGGAGGATCAGAGGCTATCAATTCGAATATAGCTATTGCAGATATCCTGATATCTACAGGTAATTCAGTGGGGATACCTCATGGTAGTATACAGTTGATAGATAGTACAGATAGGTCTATTGTAAATGAGATGTTAAAGATGGACAGCCTTATAGATCTAATCATACCAAGAGGAGGACACAGTCTTATAAGAAATGTTGTGGAGAATTCTACTATCCCTGTGATAAAACATGATAAGGGGCTTTGTCATGTCTATGTTGATAGTGAGGCAGATCTGGAGATGGCAGAGAGGATAGCATTTAATGCCAAGGTTCAACGCCCAGGTGTATGCAATGCCATGGAGACATTGCTTGTTCACAAGGAGAGTGCAGAGATTTTTCTTCCTAATATGCTTAAGAGATTCAAGGAGGCAGGTGTTGAGATAAGGGGCTGCCCCAAGACCAGGGAGATATTCCCCGATATTAAGTCTGCTACAGAAAAAGACTGGGAGACAGAATATCTGGATCTTATCCTTTCTGTGCGGGTAGTAGATAATATTGATGAGGCTATTAATCATATAACGAGATATGGTTCCATGCTCGCAGAGGCGATAATTACCTCAAACTACAACAAGGCATGGAGGTTTCTTAAGGAGGTAGATGCAGCCTCTGTCTATGTTAATGCCTCTACAAGGTTTACTGATGGCAACCAGTTTGGGTTGGGAGCAGAGATAGGGATCAGTACACAGAAATTACATTGTAGGGGGCCCATGGGGCTTGAGGAATTGACCTCAATAAAGTATATAATATTTGGTGATGGACAGATTAGAGAATAGGATCAAATCTATGCGTACGATGCGTATAGGGATAATTGGTGGTACCTTCAACCCGATACACTATGGTCATCTTAATTTTGCTGTTGAGATTACAGAGATCTTCCGATTAGAAAAGGTGATATTTATCCCTACCTTTATCTCTCCCCACAAGGATGTAAAGGATGTAATAGAACCTCATCACCGTTTAAAGATGACCGAATTGGCTGTTGAATCCAATCCTAGATTTAGTGTCTCCCCTATAGAGATAGAGAGGAAGGGATTCTCTTACTCTATTGAGACTATTAACGAACTTAAGAGGATCTTTGATAAAGAGATAGAATTATTTTTTATTATGGGGATCGATGCCTTCCTTGAGGTACATACATGGAAGGATGTAAAAAGGCTCTTTCAGAGCTGTAATTTTATTGTAAGTACCAGACCTTCTTACAGAAGGGATAATTTCTCTGATGTTATCTTGAATTTTCTTAGAGAGAAATATAAAGATATACAATTTGAGTTGCTCAGAGATGATGAGATATCAGGGACTCCAAAGATAACTATCTCTATATCCAACTATGCTATCTTTGCGGTCAAGACCACATCACTTAATATCTCTTCTACAGAGATAAGAAAAAGGATATCAGAAGGGAGAACAGTAAAGTATCTGTTACCAGAAAAGGTGGAAAATTATATTATGGATAATAAGCTATATCATACAACAAAAGCTATATCATACAACAATTGATTGATACCTATGTTCCTTTCTCATGATAAAAAGATATCGCTAGGCTATAAACTTGCATTAGAAAAAAAGGCGTATGACCTTATTGTATTTGACCTGAGGGGATATTCCTATATTACCGATTTCTTTATGATATGCAGTGGTAATTCTACACGACAGGTTCGGGCCATTGCTGATGTGATTATGGAGGAATTTAAAAAGGAAGGGATTAGATATCAGGGGTTGGAAGGTTATGATACTGCCAGATGGATACTTATAGATTATGATGATCTGATAATACATATATTTCATGAAGAGACCAGAAGATTCTATGATATAGAGCGCCTGTGGGGAAGTACCCCAAAGGTAGAGGTGCCAATTTAGCTATAGATTTTCAGATAATAAATTACACAAGGCTAGAGGGAGAAATCCGAGTAAGGCGTACTGAGCGGTACGCCGTCGAGGATTTCGACTGATAACGCCGTGTAATTTGTTATATGGAAATCTATATAAAGAATAGATATGTCACGTCGTATATTACTCTTCCTATCCATTTTACTCTTTTCTTTATATATAATCTTTCTTAATAAGATTAATGTATCACTCAGGATACTTCCAAAGGAATGGCCATTACATATCCTTCAGGAACACCTTTCTACATTTACCCAATCTGAACCATTCAATGTTCCAATAGTAGTGATCATACTCATCTCCTTTTTCTTGGGTGTAATGGTATTTTTCTTAATCAATACTATACAAAGATCGATGATTCTCCTTTCAGAGTGGAAGACTGCCATCAAGAGAAAGAAAAAGGAAAGGATCGAGAGGATGTTTACAAAGGGGCAAACCTCTCTTTTAGGAGGAAGAAAAAAAGAAGCCATTATTCTATTCGAAAAGATCCTCCGTAATGACCCTAATCACATAAAGACCCTCTGTGTGTTGGGAGATATCTTTAGAGAAGAGGGGAGATACAATGATGCTGTGAGGTTACACCTTAAGGCCAGATCCATTGACAATAAAGATCCTCATATACTATATAGTCTGGAGAAGGATTATGAGATTTCAAACTCTTTTGAGGAGTCAATAGCCCTCTTGAAAGAGATAAGAGAGATAGACAAGGAAGGTTTAGTCCCTTTGATCAGATTAAGTGATATATACATCAAGAATAAGCAATGGGAAGAGGCATACATGGTGCACAAAGAGCTCATCTCCCTCATAAAGGATGATTTAATCCTCTTTGAAGAGGAAAGGGATCGATTAAGTATGATAAGTTATGAGATCGGGATGAGCCGTTTCAATATAGGAGATTATGCGAGGGCTGTAAAGAGATTTAAGGAGGCAATAAGTCTGAATAATAACTCTGTTCCAGCTTATATATCCTTAGGTGACACATATCTTAAACAGGCCAAGGAGAGATCAGCGATCAGGATATGGAAAAAGGGATATAAAAATATGAATTCTATTATATTCCTTAAACGTATAGAAGAGGGCTATATCAGACTTAGAAGGGAGGCAAAGGTAATAAGGATGTATCAAGATGCTATAGCACAGAATCCAAATGGGTATCTTCTCATATTGATGTTAAGTGAGGCCTATCTACGTTTCAATATGCTCGATGATGCCCTCAGTGAGCTTAAAAAGGTTGAAGAGATATATCCATATATCCCCTCCCTCCATCTCCTTTTAGGGAAGGTATATGAAAAGATGGATGAGATAGGTGTTGCATCAAAGGAGTATCAGATCGCCTCTGAAGGAGACTCATCCTCTCTCCTTGAGTTTTACTGTAAGCGATGCGGGGCAAGATGTGAGGATTGGATGGGAAGATGTTCAGACTGTAATGAATGGAATACGATAGATCTCAGGGCAACAGGAAACCTTAATGCCGACCTTACTCGGCACAAAGGAGGATGAAATGGGAAGATAAAATCACAGATTTCTTTTCCCCTTCCCCTTCCTTGACATGGTATTGATCTTAATGTATAGTTAAATTGTATTGTAAAAATACATGGAGGTTTTGAGTGCTATCAGCCACACTTGAAGAAAGGGTTGCTTATCTTGAGGGTAAGGTCGAGGAACATTCAAGTGCATGGGAAGACCTTAAGGATATGATAATCCACCTTGAGGGGAGGATTGAGGCCCTTGAGGAGAAGGTAGACAGAAGGATAGACTTTCTTGACCAGAAGGTAGATAGATTCAGAGAAGAATTATCCTCCAGAATAGATTCCCTTGATCAGAAGTTTTCAAGATACTTCCTCTGGATCATAGGGATACAGGTAACCATCTTTCTCGCCATAGTATCCACTTTATTAAGATTATAACCTCTAAAATGAGGAGAGATATCTATGATTAATAAAGGAAACCTCAATATTTTTCTTTCACTCCTAATAATTCTATTAGCCTTGGTTAGTTGTAATGGAGGAGGAAGTACTGATAATAATATGGTTGGTTGCGTCTCCAGCACGGGCGATAATACTGTAACCCTTATCTGGAATTTATCAACCATAGATATAGACGATCTTGCAGGTTACAAAGTTTATTATGGTAAAGAATCTGATAACTATTCTGAAATAAAGAAGGTAGACATTGCAATATGTCAAGTTAATGAGGGTATACCAAAATGCACCTATACTGTTAATCTCAGTTCAGGGAGATGGTACTTTGCTGTAACAGCATATGATACCTTTGGAAATGAGAGCAATTATTCGAATGTAGTGTGTAAAGATATTTAGGGCTTGCTCAAAAGTAATTTGCCATTTTCTTTCGCATCTCATATTCAGGCCATCTTTGATCGATCCACAATCGCAGAATCCTCGACACCATTAAAAACATCAGTATAATTTTTAAAACCTTACTGTATAATTTTTTATACATAAATCACATATTACTTTCTACTCAAAAGATAATAAACTTAATAAATACTTAAGTAAGACAATATATTTCCATCAATAAAGATCATATTTAAGACAAGGTATACATTTTGCAAAAATAATATTATGATTCGATTAAACCGAAGTTCCTCCCCCTAAAAATAAGGAGGGACTTCGGATTTTTAAAAAAAATAATAGAAGGGGGAGAGTTGAGGTATGCTTAAGAAGGGAAAAATTTTCAATATTCTTCTTTCACTCCTAATACTTCTATTAGCCTTGCTTGGTTGTAATGGGGGAGGAAGTCCTGATGATAGTATTACTGGTGGCGATAATATAGAACCTGTAATAGAACCTGTAACTGTAACTCTAGCATGGGAGGTGCTCT
>JACRGM010000039.1 GCA_016212345.1 Nitrospinota bacterium | reverse complement strand
TCAAAATATTTATCAAATAAGGGGTCAAGAAACTCATCAGTTGCCTTTATATCTGCAGACCACGGGTCAGGCTTATTCAGTGTTTTTAAGGCTAAAGCAATCTCTGCAATTGCTTCCTTCATTGCATTAATCCTTGGTTCTGCCTCTGCGATTCCAAAAAGATCGTCTCTTAAATCATATTTTGTATAAGCTAAAAGAATTTCTTCCGTGCAAAGATAATTTTCGACTTCTTTTTTCTTCCATTGCTTCCATTGAAGACCTTCAGCCCCCATGTCATCCGGCAATGGTCTTTCAAGACGGTCAAAAATTGCAATTCCGACCAAATCACTTTTTGCATATTTCAATCCCCAGAAATGCTTTTTTACATCGCCTGGCCGATTTCCAACATAATGAACAAAAGGTTTTGCAAGGGCATCTATTGCTTCTTTATGCTCTAATATTTCTGCAAATGCCTTTAATATTGCAAGATCAGTTGCGCCTTCAAGATACAATACCCATCCTGTCTCTTCTGCCAAATAGTAATGATCAAATCCAATTTCTTTAAGCGATTTTAAAACCTGACTTCCTCTATCGTCAATCCTGTGAGGTTTGCCGACAAATGCTATAACAACATCACGCTCAGCAGCTTCATTAAGCACAACTTCTGAATGACTGGCTGCAATAATCTGAGAGCCTTTTTTCCCCGCTATATCCGTAATCAACTGATAGGTCTGCCTCTGGCGAAGTACTTCAAGGTGTGCATCGGGTTCGTCAAGCAGCAAAACTGTTTTTGGATTTGCATAAAGATGCGCAAGTAGAAGGAGTGTCTGCTGAAGCCCCCTTCCAGAAGAAGATAAATCAAATTGTTTACCACTTTGCTCTTTGTAAGACATTCTTATCTCCCCGCGCTCCTTAATATATTGAGGAGGCAGAAGTTCTATGCCGAAAAGCATCCTTATCTGTTCAGTTAACTGCTGCCAATCCGAATTGGCATTTGATTTTTCATAGATTTGATAACATAAATTCCTGAGCACCTGTGCTGTCTGTCCTTCTCCCAAAAGGACATTGAGTCTGCCTGGCTCTAATTTTGGTTCAACTGCAGCAAGACCGGACATAGGGGGAAGAAATGCAATTTTTACTTCATTTGCCTCATCAGGAATCTCTGTAAATTTTGCATCTTTTACAGGTCTGTCTTCATATCCGGCCTTGCGTATCGGCCTGCAGATACAGGATTCTTCACCGCTATAATCAAATTCAATTCCGCATGACCAATTCTTATCCTTTATTACACCTTCAACTATTACATCAATGCGTACATTTTTTGTGCGTTTTTTATCCCCCACTTGTTCGGTGCCCCTTGTATGCAAATCTGACCATAAGAGATTAAGATTAGGGACAGGAATAGAGAGCAGTTCAAGCCTGTTGATTGCAACTCCGGGACGCTTTTCTGGAGATGCTTTTCCCACCCTTTTTACATTCCACTGCCTAAGACCGATATCCCATAAAGCAAGAGCCTGTAAAGCAGAAGTTTTACCGCTGTTATTTGGCCCTATCAATACAACGGTCTTGCCGAGTTCAATATCAACATTATCAAGTTTCTTAAAATTTTTTACTTTAATTCGGGTCAACATATTAACCCTCTAAAATTAATTTTCTCATAATTAAAATCATCATGAAAATAAAATACCCCTCACCCTGCCCTCTCCCCAAAGGGGAGAGGAGAGCGGTAATCAATACTTGGTGGGTTTGTGACATAGACTTTCCCAAGCAGGAGCTTGGGAAAGAGAAAAATAGGGTAATATTTCAATAACCTCAGCACTGCATCTCACACCTCACCCCATACCCATGGCCTCGGTTGCCTCTTTGAGGGTGGCAATGGCAATCCTTCGTGCCTTTTTGCTCCCCTCTATTAGGATCTCGTATATACCTTCAGGATTAGATCTTAGTTCACACCGCCTCTCATATATAGGCCTTATCTCTTTGATAAGGTTTCTTACAAGTATCATCTTGCAGTCCACACACCCTATCTTTGCCCTCCTGCACTGATCAGATATCTCGGAGATATGAGAAGGGGTAGGGGAATATATCTTGTGAAGGGCAAACACAGGGCATACCTCTGGATCCCCGGGATCTGTTCGTCTTACCCTCTGAGGGTCTGTTAGCATGGATCTTACCTTCTTTTCTATCTCCTCAGGGGGGTCTGATAGATATATGGCATTATTATAACTCTTACTCATCTTCCTACCATCTGTACCAGGGAGTTTGGGGGTCTCTGAGAGGATCGCATCAGGTTCCACAAAGACACCCCTTCTATAAATATAATTAAATCTCCTCACTATCTCCCTTGTTAATTCCAGATGAGGTAGTTGATCTATACCAACGGGTACGCAGTTTGCTTTATAAAGGACAATATCTGCTGTCTGCAGTACTGGGTAACCGAGAAATCCATATGTGGTAAGGTCTCTATCCTTTATCTCCATCTGTTTCTCTTTATATGTGGGATTCCTCTCCAGCCATGGTATAGGTGTTATCATGGAAAGGAGGAGATGAAGTATAGCATGTTCAGGGACAAGTGACTGGATAAAGATAGTGCTCTTTTCAGGATCGATCCCTACACTGAGCCAATCAACTGCTATCTCAAAGGTATTTCCTTTAATCTCATGTGTATCTTCATAGCATGTGCTAAGGGCATGCCAGTCAGCGATAAAGTAGAAGCATTCATACCCATCCTGAAGCTCCTTCCACTTGGTTAAAGCCCCCAATAGATTCCCGAGATGAAGCCTCCCAGATGCCTGCATGCCACTTAGTACCCGCTTTTTAGTTTCCATAAAGATTAACCCCCTCTTGATTTACCACCATAGAAACAATTTTATCATAGTGCCGATAATAGGCCATATAATATGACTGAATATCTTCAGAGGATCAAAGAAGAGGAGAAAGAAAAGGAGAAACATCCCTATTGGTTCTATCTTGGAGTATGCAATTGCCTGTCTATAAGGTAAGAGTCCTACCAGTATCCTCCCTCCATCTGCAGGAGGTATAGGGATAAGATTTATTACTGCTAATAGTATATTAAGCCGAACACTGGCAAGGAGCATTAATGCGATTGGAACCATGATAGAGACCTCCAGTCCACCTCTGCTGAATAACCTATAAGGATCTACTATATATCCCACCAGTTCAGGGTTAATATAGAATATGAGGCGGAATATAATGGCAGATACCCCCGCTATTAATATATTTGTTAAAGGACCGGCTCCCGCTACCCATACCATATCCTCCTTTGGCCTCCTAAGGTTTGAAAAATTGACAGGGACAGGTTTGGCATAGGCGAATACAAAGCCTGATCCAGTAAGGATAAGTACGAGGGGTAAAATAACTGTGCCAACTATATCTATATGGGCGATTGGATTAAGTGTCAATCTCCCCATCTGCTTGGCTGTTGGATCGCCAAGTCTATAAGCAACCCACCCATGCGCAATCTCATGGAGCACGATTGCCAATATGATGGGTATGGCATTTATCGAGATCTGTTGAATGATAGAATTCATATCATAAGTCCTATGAAAATACCTTAAAAATTCTCCTTCACAAATTCAAGCTCCTCTTTTTTGGTACTGAGACGGCCATTTAGTTTTGCCTCTTTTATAGTCCCCAGAATCACTCTGAAAAGGGGACCTGGTGTGAAGCCTATCTCAATCAGGTCTTTACCACTTACATCTATCTTAACAGATTTCAGCCTTGTCAAGTAAAGTGAAATATGTCTCCTTCCCCTCTCCTCCTGTATCTTGGCCATAAGGAATAGTAGCACCTCCAGTGATAATGGATATAATATCTTATATACCTGACTTGGGGTTAGATCATGTCTATCTGACAATTCTGTCGCTACCCCTTTTACCATATCCTTTCCCTCAATCAATCTACTTGCATATCGTGCAGGTATAGAGAGCCGACTAACTGTCTCTCTGATCTCCTCAGTATTGAGTCTATCTAACAACCCCATAAGATAGATAAACCATGTCTCTACTTTATCATCAAGAAAGAGTAGATTATACCATGCGGTGACCTCACCTATCTCTCTCAAAAGGGTATAGCTCTCATCTGTAAGGGAGATCAAGGGATGTATAAATTTCAACAGATCAAATTCAGAGATCCTTTTGATCGCTCTTAAAGCCTCCTTTTCCTTCAATATCTGAACAAGTTCACTGTATAATCTACTACCAGAGAGACGGTTAAAGAGGCCTTTTTTGACCGTACCCTCCAAAAGGGTCTGTGTCTGCCTACTGATGTTAAAATTGAACCTCTGTTCAAACCTTATTGCCCTAAATACCCTTGTAGGATCCTCTACAAAGCTTAGGTTATGAAGAACCCTGATCACCTTCTCCTTTATATCCCTCTGCCCACCAAAAAAGTCTATTAGATTATTTACATCCTTTCCATTCAGCTTTATAGATAGTGCATTTATGGTGAAATCCCTACGATACAGATCCATCTTTATAGAGCTAAGCTCCACAATAGGTAATGCTGCTGGGTACTTATAATATTCTGCCCTAGCTGTAGCTACATCTATCCTGAATCCATCAGGAAGGATTACAATTGCTGTACCAAATTTCTCATGACTCCTTATTCTCCCTGAGACCTCCTTTGCAATCTCACCGGCAAGTGCTATCCCATCCCCCTCAACCACTATATCAATGTCTAGATTCTCCAACCCCATAAGGAGATCACGAACGAATCCACCAACAACATATACAGGGTATCTCTTCTTATCCCCTGCATGGGCAATGACCTCAAAGAGTCTTAGGATATGTTCGGGGAGTCTCTTAACCATAATATCTTTGATATTCTTTCTAAAGGAATACCTTACCCCATCCTCATCTGGATGGAGTAATCGTGGCTTCTTCAGCATATCTCCATACAGTATACTGAGTAGATCTCCGCGGCTGATAATACCCACAATATTCCCTTCCTTTTTATCGATCACAGGGACCAGTCTCTGCTTGTTCTCTATTATCAGCCTATCGACCTCCCTGAAAGGTGTATCGGGATAGACGGTAGAAAATTCTGTGGTCATAAACTCTGAGACCTTTTCTTCTCTAAAATTGTGAAATATAGCCTTCTCTACTATCTGCCTTGTAATCAATCCTACTGATATCTTCTCCTTGAGAACCGGAAGGGCGTTTATATTGAATCTCGTCATTATATCTTCTGCATCCTTGATAGTATCCCCGATCTGGACAGATATAACAGATGATGCCATCAGATCCCCTACCAGTTCTAGACCATGGATCCTCTCCTTTATAAGTTTTAATAGCCTATCCTTTATCTGGATCATTGTCCCCATCTTTGTAGGGATAGAGGCAGAGGCTGCTGTAGGGTGTCCTCCTCCACCAAACTCGAATGCTATCTCAGCTACATCTACAGCCTCAATCCTGCTTCGTCCAACAAGGTGAATTCGATCATTCATCATGACAAGGGTAAAGAGGACATTTAGATTCTCCATATCCTTTAACTTGTGAGTCAGGATCGCCAGATCACCCACATACTTTTCAGTCGAGGCGGTTGCAATTACCACCTGAACACCATTTATATCATAACTCTCTGCCGAATGGATCAGATCGTTAAGGAGGGATATCTGTTCAGGGTTTAATTCCCTGTATATGAAATCCGAAACAATATTGAGATTGGCACCAATAGAGAGGAGATAGGCTGCTGCCTCTAGATCCTTTGGTGTAGTGGAGCTAAAGGTAAGTGATCCTGTATCCTCATAGATACCTAACTCCATAATAGTAGCCTCCGC
>JACRGM010000243.1 GCA_016212345.1 Nitrospinota bacterium | reverse complement strand
GAGGCTTCATAACTATTTCAAAGGATGGAATACTCCTCCCCTTTTCTCTTTCTTATATGAGTGTGAAAAACCTCTGCAGGGTTTGAAGTATTCACATAGAAACAAAACTATCACCTCCCTTTCTTTTCTTTCAGAAGCCTACTTAATTTTTTCATAATTTAATTAAAAATTATATATTACTTTTTTTTTGATAGCAAGATATTTTTTTTCAAATACAAAAAAAAATTTGTGTTTCGGGAGTCCCTCCCGAAACCGATCTCAAAAGGATATATTTCGGGAAGGATTCCCGAAATACAAAATCCGTTCAAGAGTATTGCTGTTACTCTCTTTCGTAGGTTTATAGATTTCCATATAACAAATTACACGGCGTTATCAGTCGAAATCCTCGACGGCGTACCGCTCAGTACGCCTTACTCGGATTTCTCCCTCTAGCCTTGTGTAATTTATTATCTGAAAATCTATATTATGTAAAGAATCGCTCAATTTAGGTTTCAATTTTCATCCCTATTTGTCTCGACTGTAGTCGGCATAAGGGCTTCCTCTGTAACCCCTTCCTCTGTAACCTCCTCTATAGTTGGGAGATCGGAAAGGCTCTTCAGCCCAAAGTATTCCATAAATCTCCTCGATGTACCATACATAATAGGTCTTCCAATGACCTTCTTTCTTCCAAGTATCCTTATAAGATTCCTTTCAAGTAAGGCCTTCAAGACACCAGAGGTATCCACTCCTCTTATATCCTCTATCTCAGCCTTGGTAATAGGTTGTTTATATGCGATTATTGATAAGGCATCGAGTGATGCCTTAGAAAGTACTGATCCCTTGTCTATTTTATGAAATCTCTTGACCCATTCCGAGTATTCATAGCGTGTGCAGAGTTGATAACCTTTGGCGATCTCAATGATCTGGATGTCTCTCTCTATATAATCAGAGATCAATCCCTCCATGATCCCCTCTAGTGTATTCTTATCGAATTCCCCCTTAAAGACCTCAATAAGGTTATCAAATGTAAGGGGTCTATCAGCAACTAGTAAAAGATTTTCAATAATCGCCTTCCCCTTTTTCGGATCCATATCACTCATCATATACGGTCTTAAATATCCTTATGACCCCGCAACCCCTTAACTGCTGAATATTTATTACCTTTAAGCGTATAAGTTCAAGAAGGGCAAGGAAGGTAGCCACCACCTCTATCCTCTGGGACATAACAGTAAAGAGTGAATCAAATGTAATAGATGAGGAGTCATTCAACCTATCCATAATATAATTCTGCTTCTCTGAAACCGAGATCCCATCCATGGAGATCTCGTAATAAGACTTGAATGATATCTCCTTCATCACCCTCTTGAATGCCTTTAGGAGGTCAAATATAGTAACCTCAATAAGAATATCATCCTCATCTACAGAGGGGAGATCACCCTTTTCTCTAGTAAATATCCCCCTCTGATAGTCCTCCTTCTCCCTGAGACCAAGGGCAGCCTCCTTATATTTTTTATATTCAAGAAGCCTTCTTACTAATTCATCCCTTGGATCCCCCCCTTCTTCCTCTCCATCATCTTCTCTCTCATGAGATGGAAGGAGCATCTTCGATTTTATATGTGTAAGTGTGGCTGCCATGACGAGAAATTCACCCACGATATCAAGATTCAGTGTCTTCATCAGCTCAAGGTATTCAAGGTACTGCTCGGTTATCAGGGCAATAGGTATATCGTATATATCAATCTTCTGCTCCTTTATAAGGAGTAAAAGAAGGGCTAATGGCCCTTCAAATATATCAAGTTTTACTTTATATTCCATTATCCAAAGAATACCTCAGCAATCTCAAATAGTGAAAGATCAACGGTTTTTAATGCTGATACAGCCTCTTCAAGGTTTACGGTTACTATCTTATTTCCCTGAAGGCTTACCATCTTTCCGAAATCCCCATTCTTAACAAGATCAACAGCAGCCACACCAAACCTTGTTGCCAGTACCCTATCAAAGGGGGTTGGTGTTCCACCTCTCTGTATATGCCCAAGGATCGTCACCCTGGTTTCATACCCTGTCTTTTTCTCAATCTCCTTGGCTATTGTGTGACTTATCCCTCCTAGTCTTATATGACCAAAGGCATCTACCTTTTCATCTTGTACCACAAAACCTGTTCCTTCTTCAGGCTTTACACCTTCTGCAACAACTACAATGCTGAAGCTTTTTCCCTTTTCATGTCGTCTCTTTATAAGCATACAGATATCATCAATATTGAAAGGCTTTTCAGGGATCAGGATACAATCAGCCCCACCTGCCAACCCAGCTATAGTTGCAATCCATCCTGTATGTCTCCCCATAACCTCAAGCACCATTATCCTATCATGAGACTCTGCTGTTGTATGTAGTCTATCTATCGCCTCTGTTGCTATAGTGACCGCTGTGTCAAAGCCGAAGGTATAGTCAGTACAGGCCAGGTCATTATCTATCGTCTTCGGTATTCCTACAATATTTAATCCCATTTTGTTGAGCTTATTGGCAACACCAAGGGTATCTTCTCCACCGATAGCGATTATGGCATCTATACCAAACCTTTTGTAATTATCGAATGTCTTTTGGACATATTCTTCTTTCTTGAATGGATTTGTTCTTGATGTCCCGATTATTGTCCCACCTCTTGGCAGTATCCCATGCACAGAGTTTATTGTTATAGGTTCTATCTTCCCTTGGATCATTCCCTGCCACCCACTCCTTATGCCCAGTATGTCAAAGCCATATTTATCCCCTTTCTTAACTATTGCCCTGATTACCGCATTAAGACCTGGGCAGTCTCCACCACCTGTCAATATACCTATTTTCATAATAGATTACCTCCTATTTAGTCTCTCTATAGATTTCCATATAACAAATTACACTGCGTTATCAGTCGAAATCCTCGACAACGTACTACTCAGTACGCCTTACTCGGATTTCTCCTTCTAGCCTTGTGTAATTTATTATCTGAAAATCTATAGTCTCTCTATTATACCTTTCATAAAGCCAATTTATAGTGAAAGTCATAAGTTTAATTATATGAGGATAATATAATTATTGTCAAGTTTATACCTTCCATAAAATGATCTTAATGGGGTTTATAAAAGATGTTATCCCTCTTCCCCTTTTCATCTTCATATATCTTATCATTTCTCCCTTTGCCTTTCTAATCAGGAAGGAATGGATATCTCTTTTATATAGGCCCCATTCATTACCTCTATTAAATTGATTGTATACACCCCAGATATTTAAGAGTAGTAAGAGTATGATTATAACTATCCCTCTTAATACCCTAAGTCCCTTTCGAAGATTGATTAATATCCCCCTTGTCTGGGCCTTCTCAATTATTCCTAATCTATTTGATGAAATGAGCTTGGTTATAATCTCACAT
>JACRGM010000241.1 GCA_016212345.1 Nitrospinota bacterium | reverse complement strand
TACATATGGCGCAGAATTTTGGTTCGTCTTCAAGGCGCACCAAAGGGCGCATATTATTAATATGTAACCTTTGGTGCAACGCTGAAGACGGAACAAAAGACAAGCCAGATGTGCAAGTTATTTCTGCGTAGTGCCTAAGTCTTTAGGAGGTTACCTGTTATGACCAAGGATCCTGTGATACATCATAGATTAGAGAGCCATAATAATAAAGAAATAGAATTAGTCAGAGATAAGGATGATATGAATATCGAGGAATGGCTTAACAAGAGGCTCAGGCAATATGTATCCAAAATAGATGGATCAGAAAAGGGGGATCTGCATAATTTGATTATCAGATGTATTGAAGAGTCACTTATCAAGATAGTGCTAAATGAGACCAATGGAAACCAGATCAAGGCAGCAAATATCCTAGGGATTAGTCGTAATACCTTGCGGAAAAAGGTAAAAGAAATGGAGATTATATATAAAAAACAGAATGGCAATTTAGGTTATAGGTTATATTGAGGGGCTATTTTCAGAGGAAGACAGGTGAGCAAGGATCTATTAAATAGACTGGAATCAGAGGTATTGATCCTCGATGGGGCTATGGGTACGATGTTTCAGTTGAGAGGGATGAAGCCTGGTGCCTGTCCTGAGGAATTAAATCTCTTAAACCCTGATCTTGTAAAGGATATCCATAATGAGTATGTAAGGGTAGGGGTGGATATCATACTTGCCAATACCTTTGGTGGTAATCGTGATAAGTTAAGGGAATATGGCCTTGAAGAAAAGGTATATGAGATCAATTATAGAGGTATAAGGATAGCAAGGGAAGCAGTTGTAGGGGCAGGTTTTGAACCTGCCCTTACTAATACCTTTGTGGGTGCATCCATTGGCCCACTCGGAAGATTTATAGAACCTTATGGCGACATGACCTTTGATGAGGCATACGATATATATAGGGAGCAGATATCAGCTTGTGTAGATGGTGGGGCAGATATCCTCGCCTTTGAGACCTTCTCTGATATTATGACGATCAAGGCCGCTATAATAGCTGCTAAAGATGTAACAGATATCCCCAAATTTGCGATGATGACTTTTCAAGAGGACCTTCGCACAGTAACTGGTGTAGAGCCAGAGCCTGCCTGTGTAATACTAGAATCCCTTGGGGCAGATCTAGTTGGTGTCAACTGTGGTCTGGGACCAGAGGGGTTACTCGAGATAGCAAAGAGGATGAGTAAGGTCTCTATAAAAAAGATGCTGGTATTTCAGCCCAATGCTGGTTTACCACACCTTGAGGGAGGCAAGACCTCTTATCCTGCGACACCCCATTATATGAGTGAATATGCAAAGAGATTTGTCCGTGAAGGGGTGAAGATCGTGGGTGGTTGCTGTGGTACCACACCTGATCATATGAAGGCTATTGTAAAGGAGATCAAGGGTTTGAAAAGAATAGTTGTAGGGGCGGGTTTTGAACCCGCCCTTACAAAACCCGCCCCTACTATGACACTAGTATCAAGTAGTAAGAAGGTTGTATCAATCGGTGGTAACAGTCTTCCTGTAAAGATCGGGGAAAGGATAAATCCCACAGGGAAGGAGAGGCTAATTACAGAACTAAAAGAGGGTAAGACCGTACTTATCAGGGATGAAGCGGTAAGTCAGGTCAATGAAGGGGCAGATATACTTGACATAAATGTAGGATGCCCTGGGATAGACGAGATAGGGATGATGAGGAAGGCAATACTTACAGTCCAAAGGGTTGTAGATATCCCGATAATGATCGATTCTAATAATTTCAAGGTCTTGGAGGCAGGGTTAAAGGTGTCAGAGGGTAAGGTCATCATAAATTCTGTAACAGGAGAGAGAAAGGGCTTGGATTCTATACTCCCATTAGTAAAGAGGTATGGTGCTGCGATAGTTGGATTGACACTGGATGAGAGAGGGATACCACAGAGTGCAATCGCCAGATACAAGATCGCAAGGACGATATTAGAGGAGGCAAAGGGATATGGAATCTCTACAGAGGATATTATCATTGATTGTCTCACCCTTACCAGCGCGGCAAAGCAGGATCAGGCCATAGAGACATTAAGGTGTATAAGGATGGTCAAAGAGGAGTTAGGGCTCTCTACTATACTAGGTATTAGTAATATCTCTTTTGGTCTACCTAATCGTAGTCTTCTCAATTCTGCCTTCCTTTCAATGGCATTGGGTGCAGGTCTAGATGCCGCTATAATAAATACCTCTGATAGCTATATGCTAGGGCTATTCGATGCCTCAGCTCTCCTTATCAATAAGGATAGGAGGGGGGAGAGGTATATAGAGAGAATTCAGAATTCAGAATTCAGAATTCAGAATTCAAAAAAGTGAACACTGACACTGACACTAAAGATCGTCTATTTCAGGCTCTTTTAGAAGGGGATAAGGAGAATATCATTACCCTTGTGGAGGAGGCATTGAATAGTGGTCTAAAACCGATGGATATAAGTAACGAGATACTGATACCAGCATTAAAGGAGGTCGGTGATCGGTTCGGGGAAAAGAGATTATTCCTCCCACAGATGATCCTCTGTGCAGAGACAATGGAGAAGGCGTTTACTAGGCTAAAGAGGGAGTTTAAAGGAGAGAGATTATCATCTGCAGGGAAGATAGTCATGGCAACTGTTGAGGGGGATATACATGATATAGGTAAGAATATCGTGATAACACTCCTTAAGAATCATAGCTTTGAGGTCATTGATCTAGGTAAAGGGGTACCAGCAGAGGAGATAGTTCATAAGGCATTAGATATTGGTGCTGATGTGGTTGGGCTGAGCGCATTAATGACCACTACTATGCCAG
>JACRGM010000240.1 GCA_016212345.1 Nitrospinota bacterium | reverse complement strand
GATTTAAAGAAGCAGTTAGCAAGACAGATTCATTTGATTGCCCGTGACGCACTCCTTGAATATGACCGTAATCCTGATGATAGACAGGTTATTTTGGTGAAAATTATTCGTGAACATATCAAAAATCGTCTCTTATTGGGGAGTGATATTGAGGAATCAGATAATGAAAGGCAGTTGCGTATTATCTGGGCAATAATTGATCAGGTGAGAGATGTATTTTTAAGACCAGAATTAATAGAAGGAATATTTTCAAAAAAATGATTTATGGTTTCTAAGAAAGGAACGCTGACAAATCTTAAGAAAAGCCCCTATAGACAAGAGGAATATGATTCAACTCTTGAGCGGGAATATATGGTTGAACTGGAAAGAGCCCCTGCGGTTAAAAACTGGACAAAGAAACATGGCATTAAAATACCGTATAAATTTTTGGGGCTTACAAGACACTATTTGCCAGATTTTATGGTTGAATATAAAGACGGCAGCAAGGAAATCCACGAGACAAAAGGATTGCCATTACTGTTATGGCTTTCTACCAAATTAAAAGGCCAATCAGCAGAAGAGTTTTGTAAGGCAAGAGGATGGAGATATAAACTGATTACAAAAGGAAGTCAGGCGTTTTATGGTAAAATAGAATAACCCAATGGATTAATAGTAAAATATCTGCTATGGGGAAAAAGAGAAAAAGAGAACCATCTTCAAGAACAGGCAGGGATGCCTGCCCTACTAAAGATATCAGTCAGCCTCAAGAGAAAGGATTTGATCCCACCCTATTTTATTATCCCCTTATCATTATCATCTTAACTATAATTGTCTATGCCAATTCTATTCAGAATCAATTTACGCATGATGATGTTGTTATTATCCAGAGAAATGAATTAATCCAGGATATACGAAATATAGGGAAGATATTCCTCTCGGATTATTGGGTTGTGGACAAGGATGCAGG
The DNA here is from genome assembly GCA_016212345.1 of Nitrospinota bacterium. Lineage (GTDB taxonomy): Bacteria > Nitrospinota > Nitrospinia > SZUA-224 > SZUA-224 > SZUA-224. Next base: position 12,081 of record JACRGM010000240.1, on the reverse strand, counting down.
CCTATATCGTCCATTGGTGGTATTTTCTTATGCTATAAATTATCTCTTTAATGAATTCGACCCAGCAGGATTCCATCTTGTTAATCTCTTTATCCATATATTAAATTCACTCCTTGTATTTTTAATCCTTTATTATCTATTTAAGCCTGCCTGTGCGTTGCACGCAGATAGGGAGACCCTTTATGCATTTGTCTCTTCTTTGATCTTTGCAATTCATCCAATTCATACTGAGGCAGTCTCAGGGATCGTGGGAAGGGCAGAATTAATGGCCGTTTTCTTTTTTGCTATTGCATGGATAGTCTATATCCTTTTTATTTATAAGAATAAGAATAAATCCCTTCGAGGAGGCAGGATGCCTGCCCTACTACTATCTGTTTCCCTCTTTTCATTCTTTCTTACCCTTCTTTCTAAGGAAAATGGGATTACATTTTTATTAATTCCTCTACTTACAGACATAGTTTTGGAATCTCATATGGATATAAAGGCCTATTTGTCCATGTTTATAAAGAATTTGATGACAAGATATATATATTTTTTAATACCCTTAATTAGCTATTTTGGATTGCGCTACATAGTACTTGGGAGTATCATTGGTATAAGAAAGATATCCTTTATTGAAAATGTCACTGCCACAGCAGATATCTTTCCTCGTATCTTAACAGCCTTTACCCTATTTTTGAAATATATAACATTATTACTATTCCCAATTAAGCTCACTCTGGATTACTCATTTAATCAGATACCCTTGAAAGGGACCCTGTATGATCTTGAGGTGCTATTTTCTATCTTTATAGCTATAATCTTTATATGGGGACTGATCTATTCTTTTAGAAAAAAGGATGTTAAGGTATTTTTAGGATTGGCCTTTTTTTTCATCACATATTCTGTGATTTCAAACCTTATTATTCCAATCGGAACCATCTTTGGTGAAAGATTGATTTATACCCCATCCTTTGGTTTTTCAATCCTTATAGCCTATCCCTTCTTTACCATATGGAGATCGAGTCCTACAACAGGCAAGGATGCCTGCCCTACTACAATACCTTTAACAACAAGGATAAGATTATGTATAAAGGGTAATCCCATAGGATTGCCCCTACTTATCTCTTTAATACTTTTTTATAGTATAAGGACTATAAGTAGAAATAACGACTGGAAGGATAATTATCATCTCTTTTTGTCTGCTTCAAAGGTATCTCCTGAGAGTCTAAAGGTCCGCAGTAACATGGGGGTCTTTTATGGACAAAGAGGCTTGTATGATGAACAATTGATAGAATTTAAGAAGGCAGAGGCTATCTACCCTGATGATAAGGTTGTTAACAAAAATCTATATGCAGGATTTATGCAGATGGGAGTTGTTGAAGAAGGGATTGCCTTCTTTGAAGGGATTATATCTGCAACCCCTGAAGCTGTCTATCCCCGCTTTTATTTGGCTAAGATATATGCTGATAACATGGAATTTGAAAAATCGATACAGCAATTGGAGAGATTTCTGGAACTGGTTCCAGATCATGAAGAGGCAAAAAGGTTATTGGAGATAAACCGTGGCAAAATGGAATTTATTGCTAAAAATCCGCAAATTACCTCATCTCTCAAGACTGATCTTTCATGGCGAAGGGATTATCTAAAGGGAAAGAGATTGATGATGGATAAAGATATTAGCGGCGCACTCAAATACTTTGAAGAGGCGCTTAAAAAAGATCCAATAGACCTTGAATTCTTTAATGATTTAGGTTATTTATATCTAAATTTAGGTAAACTAGATAAGGCAGAGGATATCTTTAAAAGAGGGGTTACAAGATTTCCACAGAATGTGATCATTAGGAATAACTTAGCCAGCATCTATTTTAAAAAAGGGAGATACCATGAGGCTGAAGAAGAATGGAAGACCTGCCTAAGACTTGATCCAACCTTTCAAAATGCATCTAAGAACCTGGCCATATTAAAAGGGATGGAGATAAGATAAGGTATAAATATTATACATTTATATAGGATGAGCCTAAATCGCCGAAAAATAGCCTAAACTATCCTAAAAACATCCTAAAATACTATTGACTAATCTCCTGTAAGGTGATATAGATTTCTATATAATAAATTATACGGGGTTATCAGTCGAAAATCCTCGACTTTTTATTACTATATTTATGCAATGATTATATCTATATTAGAAAGGATTGGGAATAGGTTTATAAATTTTTTAAAAAGGATGGGGAGCATGGTCATATTCTTCTCCTCTGCCATCTCCTTAGCTGTTAAACCTCCTTTAAAGCCTAGCCATGTAATAAAACAGATAAACTTTATCGGTGTAAAGTCCCTTTTTGTCATTATACTTACAGGATTATTCACAGGGATGGCACTCGGATTACAGGGCTATTATACCCTGTCAAGGGTCGGTTCAGAGGCCTTATTGGGTTATGCTGTTGCAATCGGTATGTTAAGGGAGCTTGGCCCAGTACTTTCGGCATTAATGGTTACTGGAAGGGCAGGTTCCTCGATGGCCGCAGAGATTGGGATTATGAGGATATCTGAGCAGATTGATGCATTAGATACAATGGCGATAAATCCTATTAAATATATTGTTGTACCTAAGATAATTGGAGGGATCATAGCAGTACCCCTCCTGACCGCTATCTTTGATATTATTGGGATCCTCGGTGGATATCTTGTAGGGGTAGAATTAATGGGGGTAAATCCAGGTACATTCTTTGGAGAGATGGAGAGTAGGGTTGCCTTTAAGGATGTTAACCTTGGATTTGTAAAGTCAGTAAGTTTTGGTGCAATAGTAAGCTGGGTAAGCTGTTTTGAGGGATACTACACAGGTTTTGGTGCAGAAGGTGTTAGTAAGGCAACAACAGTATCAGTGGTTTTATCCTCAGTATTGATCCTGATATGTAATTATTTTATAACCTCTGTAATGCTATAGATATGATTAAATTGGTAGATGTATATAAATCATTTAATGGTCATGAGGTGCTAAAGGGGGTCAATTTAGAGATACCGGATGGGAAGACAACCGCGATTATTGGTCGAAGTGGGGGTGGAAAGAGTGTACTCCTCAAACATATCATTGGGCTCTTAAGACCTGATAAAGGTCAGGTGTTGGTAGATAGTACAGATATTTCAAGACTTAATAATAGGGATCTGAATAAGATAAGAAAGAGGTTTGGGATACTTTTTCAAGGGGGGGCACTCTTCGATTCCTTAACAGTCTATGACAATATCGCCTTTCCTCTTCGTGAGAAGACCAGGCTTAAGGAGAATGAGATTAGAAAGATGGTTGATGAAAAGTTAGAACAACTAGGCCTTTTAGGGACGGGGTATAAATATCCTGCTGAGATCAGTGGGGGTATGAAGAAGAGGGTCGGTCTTGCAAGGGCATTAATAATGGACCCAGAGATAATGCTCTTTGATGAGCCGACCACAGGGCTAGACCCGATAATGAAGAATGCAATATATAATCTGATATCAAAGATGCATAAGAAGTTTGGTTTTACAGCAGTGGTGGTAAGTCATGAGATACCTGATATCTTTGGCATAGCTCATTATGTGGCCATGTTGAATAATGGGGTTATTGTGGAGTCAGGGAGATCAACCGATATCCAGAAGTCAACCAATCCGGTAGTGAGAGAGTTTGTCTCTGAGGGTGTGGTTATGCCCAATTTTGAGATAATGGAGGAGATTAATGAAGAGATTCAGTACTGAGGCAATTGTAGGTCTTTTTGTATTGATCGGGATATTCTGTCTTATATATCTATCGGTAAAATTGGGACATGTCGAGATTGTAGGTGGTGATAATTATATGGTCTATGCTGAATTTGACTCTGCCTCAGGAGTGAGAGAGGGGGCTATTGTAGAGATAGCTGGAGTCGAGATTGGAAGGGTTGAGTCTATAATCCTTAATGAAGACAGGGCAAAGATAGCCCTTAAGATAGATTCAGATGTTGTACTTCAGGAGGATGTCATTGCCTCAATAAAGACCAGAGGATTGATCGGAGATAAGATTATTAAGATCAGCCCAGGCGGTTCAGACAGGATAATCAAGGATGGGGGAATGATCAGAGAGACAGAATCGGCTATCGATTTTGAAGAGCTTCTGAGTAAATATATATTTGGGAAGGTGTAAAGATGAGGAAGATCTCTGTAATAGTGGTTATACTTTTCTTCTATCTTTTGATTCTTCCTTTGAAAAAGGATGGTTCATCTGCCAGTGAGGGGGATACCTCGACAAGGGTACTATTGACATTGGAGGAATGTATAAAGAGGTCCCTAACAATAAGTCCTGAGATCCAAGAAAAGGAATATGATGTAGAGATAGCAAGGGCAAAAATAAAGGAGGTAAGTGCAAACCGTTTCCCTCAACTCACATTCATCGGTATGGTGGGGCCAGCCCCAAAGGCAAGGGGAGATCAGATTGATTCACCAGATAGTGTCACCGAGCTTCATGGATTGACAGATTTTGAGAGGATAGATATTAATATGGTTCAACCCTTATATACCTTTGGTAAGATCACCAGTGGTCTGAAGGCTGCTACCCATGGAGTTAATGCAAAAAAGGCAATGGTGACGCAGGAGGAGACAGATATTGTATTAAAGACAAAGGAGTATTATTATGGTCTACTTTTAGCAAGGGAGATCAGAGAGATTATCCTGAATGTCAAGGAGGATTTTGATATTGCCAAAGATAAGATCAATGATCTATTAGAAAAGGGTTCTGAAAATGTGGATGAGGCTGATCTGCACAAACTTGATACATATTATGGCGAGGTGGAAGGTCATCTACAAGAGGTTGAAAAATCGATAGAGCTTGCCCATAGTGCCTTGAGGATGCATGTTGGTCTATCTAATGATATAGATTTTGATATAGCTGAGACCTCTTTGAAACAGGTTGATAGGGAGATAGGGGAGATTAGTTTACATATAGAAAAGGCAAAAGAGATGAGGCCGGAATTTACACAGATAAAGGAGGGGCTCCTTGCTCATGAGTCACTGGTCAAGGTTGCAAAGAGTGACTATTACCCATCTATATTCCTTGGAGGGCTCCTCTCCTATGCCAATTCTAGTGGAAGGACAAGGATCAAGAATCCCTATATTAATGATGAGTTTAATCATCTGTATGGTGGGGTGGTTGTTGGGGCTAAATGGGATATTGATTTTGGGATAACAAAGGCAAAGGTAGAGAGTGCATTTGCCGAGGAACTCAAGCTTACAAAGACTATGGACTTTGCTGAGGCAGGTATACCGTTACAGGTGAAAAAGGCATATCTGGAGGCTGTGGAGGCAAAGGAGAATATCATATCCACAGAGAGATCATATAAGTCAGCCAAGAAGTGGTTAGTAATTGCTGTAGCAAATTTCGATATGGGTATAGGCCCTGCAAAGGAGATATTTGAGGCACTTTCAGCGTATGCGAAGATGAATGTTGAATATTTCAAATCCATTTATAATTATAATATGGCATTGGCAAATCTATCTCATGTAACAGGGGAGGATTGTGAGGAGATAAGGAGATAAGGATGGTAAAAAAAGGTAGGGTTATCATATTTAAAGGTGGGGTTATCATATTTATAGTGGCAGTTCTTCACGCTGTAAGCGTAGGGAAGGTATTCCCTTCTGATGTGACAGAGGGGTTAAAGGGGACTATCTCTAAGGTGATTGAGATAGTTTCAAATAAGGATTTGAAACAGCCGGATAAAAAGGAAGAGAGACAGAGACTCCTAAGAGAGGTAATAAAGGAGAGATTTGATTTTGAAGAGATGTCTAATAGATCCCTTGCCACTCATTGGAAAGAGAGGACATCAGAAGAGAAAAGGGAGTTCATAGAGATATTTAGTAACTTGTTAGAGAATTCTTATGTAGATAAGATCGAATCATACACAGATGAGGAAGTGGTCTATACCGGTGAATCTGTAGAAGGGGATTATGCGGTGGTCAAGACAAATATCATAAAAAAGGTGGGGGAGGGTATCCCTATTGATTATAAATTGATAAAGACGACGAAAAATGGGAATAAATGGATGGTTTACGACTTTACAATAGAGGGTGTAAGCATGGTAAATAACTATCGATCCCAGTTTAACAAGATAATAAGGAGCTCTTCTTATGAGGAGTTAGTAAAAAAGATGAAGACGAAAAGAGAGGATATATCCTTAGAGTAGTAGATTTGAATCCGTTCAAGACTATTGCCCTCTATTAGCATATCATCAACAGCAAAAGAGGTTTTGGAGACGGTGAGAGAAAAATTATCGGGGTAGGATAGAATGGATGATGTGGACATATCTCTGGTAATACCCGTTTATAACGAAGAAGAATCCCTCCCAGTCTTAATGGCAGAGATAGATGATGAAATGGCTTTGCATAAGAATTATGAGGTCATTTTTATTGATGACGGAAGTAGCGACAGAAGCCTAAAGACCCTTATCGGCCTTAAGGAGAAGTACCCGAGGATAAGGGTTATAAAATTGAGAAGTAGATCTGGGCAGACCTCTGCTATGGATGCTGGCTTCAGGAGGGCGAGGGGGAATGTGGTTATAACAATGGATGCCGATCTCCAGAATGACCCGGCCGATATCAATAAACTCCTGTCAGAGCTTGACGAATATGACATCGTGATAGGATGGAGAGCTGATAGAGAGGATACATGGGTTAAGAGAATGTCTTCAAGGATAGCAAACCTTGTGAGAAACAGGATTACCGAAGAGGACATAAAGGATGTGGGATGCACCCTCAAGGCATATAAGCGGGAATTCCTTGAAAGGGTCAAACTCTATAACGGTATGCACCGTTTCCTTCCTACCCTTTTCAAGATGGAAGGGGCGAGGGTCAGAGAGGTGAAGGTAAACCACAGACCGAGAAGATACGGAAAATCGAAATATAATATAAGAAACAGGCTCTTCAATTCCATCTATGACCTCCTTGCAGTGAGATGGATGAAGAGGCGACGGTTAACATACGAGATAGAGGAGGAATTCTGATGGAAATAAAATTAGGACTCTGGACATTACTTGGACTGGGAGGACAGATGCTCTTCTTCAGCCGGTTCCTCTACCAGTGGATAATCTCCGAAAAAAGGAAGGAGAGTGTGATTCCCACAGGTTTCTGGTTTCTGAGCCTCGGTGGAGGTCTCCTCCTCCTTATCTATGCGATACACATAAAGGACCCTGTTTTCATACTCGGCCAGTCAACGGGATTCATGATATACCTGAGGAATCTCATGCTCATCTACAGGAAAAAGGGGAGGGTATGTGAATAACCCTATCAGTATTGCTACGAATAACAGGCATGGGACTATTAAGGCCCTGTTCCTGATCCTTCTTATAACATTCCCATTATTCTTCTTTAACCTCGGCGGTATAGGATTAACCGACAGGGATGAAGGAAGCTTTTCTGAAGCTACGAGGGAGATGGTCGAGACAGGGGACTGGTTAACCCCACATTTTAATTACAACAACCGTTTCGACAAACCTGTCCTCATTTATTATATAATGGCCCTTTCCTACAGGATTTTCGGGATAAATGAGTTCGGTGCAAGGTTTCACTCGGCCTTCTTCGGAACCCTCCTGATTTTCCTTGTCTTCTTTTTTGTCAAGAGTTTGAAAGGCGTCAGGACTGCCCTGCTGTCCTCATTGATCCTCGCATCAAACCTTGCGATCGTCACCCTTTCGAGGGTAGCAATAACGGATATGGTACTTGTTTTCCTTATTACGGCAGCTCTGTTCTCTTTCTATAGGGCCCTGTGGGTGAACAGAAAATGGTCATGGGGTTTCTATATCTTTTCCGCCCTTGCCTTCCTTATAAAGGGTCCGGTAGGTGTTATCGTCCCCATCCTTGTAATCATAGCATATCTAATATCTTTAAAGGGGAAGATAGGCTTAAGGGGATTCCACCCTTTTGCCGGAACTTTTTTGTTTCTGCTGATCTCTGCACCATGGTTTTTGGCCATGCTTTTACTTCACGGTAGTACCTATATTGAGGCGGCCAGGTATCATACCCTCACAAGGTATAGCAGTGTGATTGGAGGACATGGGGGAGTCATTCTCTATTACCTCCCTGTGGTTATGGTAGGTTTTTTCCCCTGGAGCGCCTTTCTTCCCGCTTCTATATATTACTCCCTGAAGGAAAACTGGAAGATGAGAGGTGGGGGTGGTGGCCCTTCTATGATTATTTATATGGTTTTCTGGATAGCTGTAGTATTTCTATTCTTCACCTCTTCAAGAACAAAGCTTCCCCACTACATAGGGCCTTTGTTCCCTCCGATGGCGATAATGGTCGCTGATATTTTTGATCGTTATCTCTTCGGAGACGCTGCCTCCGGATTTATATCAGAGAGATGGATGAAGTTATCGTTAGGTTTTTTGGGCTTCTTCGGGTTGATATTTTCCTCTGCCCTTGCAACCTCGGGTATCCTCTCCTATAAGATAGAAGATCTTATACGTAAAGAGATCCCTTCGCTGACAGGTTTTGACCTTGGGTCCGGCCCCTTCCTAATTGCGGCATTATTTTTTGCGGGGACCTTCTCTTCCATCTATTTCTTTATCAAGGGATCAAAAAGGATGGCTATCGGGGTCTCCGTCACGATGATAGTTCTGATAGTGATATCCATTATGCTTACCATAGTCCCCGAGATGGACGACCTTTTTCTTGCCCCCCAGAGAGAGCTTGCGGCCTTTGCTGGCTCGCAAATAAAAGAAGGAGAAAGGTTTATCGTTTTCGGTTTCTTTAGACCCAGCCTCGTCTTTTATTCGAGGCAAAAGGTTATATTCTTAGGAAAAGAAAATGTTGAAGAACTAAGGAAAGAGCTTTCCAACCCGGGGAATGTCTTCGTATTGTGCATGGAATCATCGAAGGAGTTACTCAGGGGGGAGAAAAACCTCAGTATTATAAAGAGCAGGCAAGGCTATCTGCTGCTCGCAAAGGACATTAATGGGTAGGCTGATCACAACATTTCTCCTATCACTCGTAATCTTCTTTTTTGAGGACTCCTATATTCAATCACAATTCAAGCTGATCAAAGAATATATTGAGAATTATTTTTTTATCCGTTTGATAGACAGCTCTATAGATATAATAGGGAACGGAGGATACCAGGCCGCCTTCTGTATCTTCCTCTTCGCCGTTGGAATGCTTTTCCGTAAAAAAAGACTTTCCTATGCCGGCAAATATGGACTGTTCAGCCTCCTTACTGCTAGCGTTATCGTTCAGTTCTTGAAACATCTTATAGGCAGGGCCAGGCCTCGCCTTGATAATGCCTACCTCTTTATAGGCCCATCAATAAAGGATGGCTTCGACTCCTTCCCATCAGGCCATGCCTTCGGCGCCTTTACCCTTGCCGTGATATTTTCCAATGTCTATCCGAGATCAGGGATTATATTTTACGGAATCGCTTCTACAATATCGCTCTGGAGACTTTATGATAACTCCCATTTCTTATCCGATGTCTTTGCAGGTATGTTTCTTGGAATGATAATTGGACGATGGTTCCTCAATAAATATCCTCATAAATATCCTCCCGAAAGTGCGGCTACAGATTCAAAGACAGAAAAAGGTTAAAAAGTCCGAGCAGATGCCCTTTATGTAAGAATGAGGCTATCACCGAGCCGAGGTTCTGGATAGAGAATAAATAAAAAGGGCCGTTCTATGGAACGGCCTTCTATGCAAACTATACCAACAATTGGTTAGTCCCCTCTCCCCATAGGGGAGAGGGCTAATGTGAGGGGGAAAACATGCGTCAGGGCTGCTGAATCACAGTATCACTTGCTATCCCTTAATAATTATGCTAACTTTATATACTATTGTGATGGATATAAACGAACAGTTGGCAATAATTAAACGTGGTACGGTGGAGATCATCTCAGAAGAAGGGCTGGTAGAAAAGCTAAAGAGATCTTCTTCTACAGGTATATCTCTTAAGGTTAAGGCTGGATTTGATCCAACAGCACCGGACATACACCTTGGCCATACAGTACTTATCCAGAAGATGAGGCATTTTCAGGAATTGGGACATGAGGTGATATTCCTTGTAGGAGACTTCACTGCTATGATTGGTGACCCTAGCGGGAGGTCTGAATTAAGAAGACCTTTATCAAAAGATGAAATCTTGGTGAATGCCACGACATATAGAGAGCAGATATATAAGATGTTGGATCCTGATAAGACAAGGATCGTCTTTAACAGTACATGGATGGATAAGATGTCTGCTAGTTCCTTAATAGAACTAAGTAGTCACTATACTGTGGCAAGGATGCTGGAAAGGGATGATTTTTATAAAAGGTATAAGAATCAACAGCCTATAAATATCCATGAGTTTCTATATCCCCTTATTCAGGGATATGATTCTGTCATGCTAATAGCAGATATAGAGTTAGGAGGGACAGATCAGAAATTTAATCTTCTAGTTGGAAGGGAACTACAGAGAGATTATGGTCAGAAGCCCCAAGTTATAATTACAATGCCAATTCTAGAAGGAACAGATGGAATCCAAAAGATGAGCAAGAGTCTGGGAAATTATATAGGTATCGATGAATCTCCACGAGAGATGTTTGGGAAGATAATGTCTCTCTCTGATGAATTGATGATAAAATACTATGAACTTCTTAGCGATATAACCTTTGATGAATTAGCGTATTTGAAGAAGGGTATTACAGATGGGTCTCTTCACCCAATGGATATGAAGAAGAGGCTATCCTCTGAGATTGTTGAAAGATTTTATAATAAGGAATCTGCAATCCGTGCGCAGAAGGAGTTTGAAAATGTCTTCAGAGACAAAGGGTTACTTGACGAGATCCCAGAATTTCGGGTAAAATGGGATAAGGATAAGATGTGGTTACCACATCTTATCCTAGCCTCTGGTATGACAAATAGTAGTTCAGAGGCAATACGTCTTATTAGGCAAGGTGCTGTAAGTGTGGATGGAGAGAGGGTGACCGATATTAATATGGAATTGAGTGATAATAGGGAATATATTATCAAGATGGGTAAGAAGAGATTTATAAAGATCATCCCAGAGAAGGTATAAAACTGTATCACAAAAATCTAAAATAGGGGCTTGACAAGATAGAAGGAGGATGTTATTCTTACAATTAGAAAAGGATTTATTCTTTTTTTCACTTAAGTTTATAAAGATTTTAAATTAGTTCTTGACAAATAAAATAATAAAGTTGTAGAATATATTTACAAAGTAAGAAGACAATGATCTTTGAAAACTAAATAGGGTGCATTATAGATTTGTGGGGGGCCCGGAAAGTAACATTAATTAAGAGATCAGGTTTAACATAGGCTTTGAAAAGTGGAGAGTTTGATCCTGGCTCAGAACGAACGCTGGCGGCGTGCCTAACACATGCAAGTCGAACGAGAAAGTTCCTTCGGGAATGAGTAGAGTGGCGAACGGGTGAGTAATACATGGGTAATCTGCCTTCAAGTCAAGAATAACTTCGCGAAAGCGAAGCTAATACTGGATAAGATCACACCCCGTACGCGGGGAGGGATAAAAGATGACCTCTACATGTAAGTTGTCGCTTGAAGAGGAGCCGATGGACTATTAGCTTGTTGGTAGGGTAACGGCCTACCAAGGCTACAATAGTTAGCCAACCTAAGAGGGTGATTGGCCACACTGGAACTGAGATACGGTCCAGACTCCTATGGGAGGCAGCAGTGAGGAATATTGCGCAATGGGGGAAACCCTGACGCAGCAACGCCGCGTGAGCGATGAAGGCCTTCGGGTCGTAAAGCTCTGTCAGGTAGGACGAATCCTCAGGAGTTAATAGCTTCTGAGGTTGACTGTACTATCAGAGGAAGCCCCGGCTAACTCTGTGCCAGCAGCCGCGGTAATACAGAGGGGGCAAGCGTTGTTCGGAATTATTGGGCGTAAAGGGCGTGTAGGTGGTTTTGTAAGTCAGACGTGAAAGCCCTCTACTCAATAGAGGAAGTGCGTTTGAAACTACATTACTTGAGTATGAGAGAGGAGAGTGGAATTTCCAGTGGAGCGGTGAAATGCGTAGATATTGGAAAGAACACCTGTGGCGAAGGCGGCTCTCTGGCCCGTTACTGACACTGAGGCGCGAAAGCTAGGGGAGCAAACGGGATTAG
>JACRGM010000242.1 GCA_016212345.1 Nitrospinota bacterium | reverse complement strand
TGAGCCGAAGGCTCGTGAGGGTTTCACCTGAAAATACCTTTATAACACACCCCCAACCCCTCTTAATAGAGGGGAGTTCTAAAGTTTCCCCTCTATCAAGAGGGGATTAAGGGGTGTGTTTATTTTCCCTTATTTCCCCTCTATCAAGAGGGGATTAAGGGGTGTGTATTTTCATCCTCCTTTGTGCCGACTGAGGTCGGCATGAGGGTTTCCTCTGAAAATCCCTTCTTTCATGCATAGAGTTGAACTCTGCAGAATAGGCTAATTTAAAAGGATTTCAAAGGCATCTCCAATAGTCCTTGCCTCAACAATATCTACCGAGTCAGCATACCCCTCACTTCTTGACTGATTTTTAGGAATTATGCATCTCGTAAACCCCAATTTTATCCCCTCCCCTATCCTGGTATCAATCTGTGGCACTCTCCTTACCTCACCTCCCAATCCAACCTCACCTATAATGATTGTATGTGAATCTATAGGTCGGTTCTTAAAACTCGAGGCTATGGCTACTACTATCCCAAGGTCTGTTGCTGGTTCATTTATCTTAACCCCTCCAGCAACATTGACAAATATATCCTCTCCTTGTAACCGAAATCCGGCCCTTTTCTCGATTATAGCTGTCAGGATCGCTACTCGATTATGATCCACCCCTGTTGTCATCCTCCTTGGCATCCCAAAACTGGTAGAGGTACTTACAAGTGATTGAAGTTCAACAAGGATAGGTCTTGTCCCTTCAATGCTCGAAACCACCACAGAACCTGGGATTCCAGATGGACGCTCTGCCAGAAATATCTCAGATGGATTACATACCTCTCCCAATCCCTCCCTCATCATCTCAAACACCCCTATCTCATTAGTAGACCCAAAGCGATTCTTGACAGCCCTCAGTATCCTGAATGAATGACCTCTGTCCCCCTCAAAATACAAGACAGTATCCACCATATGTTCTAATACACGGGGCCCTGCTATAGCACCATCCTTGGTCACATGCCCTATAAGGATAGTAGGGATACCCAACTCCTTAGAGAGTCTCATTAATCCGGCAGAGACCTCCCGTACCTGACTAATACTTCCTGGTGCTGACTGGAGCTCACTTGTATATATTGTCTGAACAGAATCTATTATAATTAATGATGGTCTGATGTTATCTATCTGGGTAATGATATCCTCTAGAGAGGTCTCACATAGGATAAAAAGTCTCTCTGATAAACTTCCCAGACGATCACTCCTCATCCTGATCTGACTATAAGACTCCTCACCACTTATATATAAGACAGTTTTTCCATTCTTGCTTATCTTCCCTGAAGACTGTAATATAAGGGTGGATTTCCCAATCCCAGGATCACCCCCTATTAATATCAGGGAACCTGATACAATCCCCCCTCCTAAAACCCTATCAAATTCTGATATCCCAGAGGAGAGCCTCTTCCCTTCCCCACTCTCAATATGAGTGATAGGGAGTGGCACAGTCTTCGGACCCCCTATCCTTATCCCTCTGGATAGATCAAGAGAATCAATCCTCTCCTCTATAATGGTATTCCATTCACCACAATCAGGGCACCTCCCTAACCATTTGGGGGTCTGATAACCACATCCCTGACATGAGAAGTATCTCTTGGGTTTTTGCATATATAGTATGATAAAATCCTTTTAGGGATAGAAAAGTTACATAAATATTATAACATAATTATATAATGACTTCTACTATGTATATTTAACCTAACCTGAAGAAGGCAAAGGCAGGATCTGAGCAGAGAAAACTATATCATCTGATAATAGATCTCATCATCTCCTTAAATTGGATCAGATTGAGTTGCTGGTTTGCATCGCATTTAGCTGATTGAGGTTTATAGTGTACTTCAACCATAACTCCATCAGCACCTACTGCAATAGCTGCATAAGTAAGGGGAACAACCATGCTCTGGATCCCTGTTCCATGACTTGGATCAACAATGATCGGTAGATGACTTAACTCCTTTATCAGTGCCACTGCATTGAAATCCAATACATTGCGATAGGCAGTCTCAAATGTCTTTATCCCACGTTCACATAATATTACATTACGATTCCCACTAGATAAGAGATACTCAGCAGACAATAGAAATTCCTCCACTGATGAAGAAGGGCCTCGTTTTAAGAGAACAGGTCTTTTTAGTTGTCCTATGGCCTTAAGGAGGTCAAAATTTTGCATATTCCGTGCCCCTATCTGAAGGACATCTATATCGTATTTCTCAAAGAGGTCAATCTGGGTCTGATTCATGATCTCACTCACAATAGGGAGTCTTGTCTTTGCACGGGCATCTGCAAGGATCTTAAGCCCTTCCTCACCTATACCTTGGAAAGAATAAGGGCTTGTTCTGGGTTTAAATGCCCCTCCCCTGAGGAGATGAGCACCTCCCTCTTTTACCCCCTCAGCGGTCTTAAGTAACTGCCTTTCATCCTCAACTGCACAGGGGCCAGCAATAACAACTGGATAGCTCCCACCGATCTCTACATCCCCTATCTTTATAACCGTCTTTTTGGGATGAAACTCCTTACTCACCTCTTTATAAGGTTTGGATACTCTTTTTACCCCCTCTACACCATCCATATAAAAGATATTAGGATCAAGGCTTGAGGTGTCTCCTCTTATCCCTATTAATGTACTTATCCCATGGTCTATATGAGGCTGAAATCCGATCTCCTTTATCTTATTAATAACCCTATCCATCTGTCTCTTTGTAGCATCTCTTTTCATTAATACTATCATTTCATTCATTCCTCTGAAAATAGCCTTTCAGGGCAGGCACAAGGCCTGCCCCTACATATCTATTTGATTCTACCATCTAAGTGCCATGAGCTTAAGCTCAGTCATCTCCTCGATGGCATACCTAATCCCCTCACGACCAATGCCTGATTCTTTAACACCACCATAAGGCATATGATCTATTCTATAGATAGGTACATCATTTATGATCAAACCACCTACATCTAATTCATCAAAGGCATAGAAGATATTCTGAATATCTCTGGTGAATACCCCTGCCTGAAGACCGAATATAGAGTCGTTCACCATATTGATCGCCTCCTTAAAATCGTTGTAAGGGGTAATCGTAACAACAGGACCAAAGACCTCCTGACAGTTGATCTTCATATAAGGTTTTGTATCTGTAACAACGGTAGGCTCAAATAGCGTACCATCCCTGTTTCCTCCTACCATGACCCTTGCACCATCTTCTGTAGCCTCCTTTATCCATCTCTCCAACCTCTCTGCAGAGGGAAGATCAAGCATAGGGCCAATGTTTGTTGTCTCATCCATGGGATCACCAATCTTAAGGCCCTTTATCTGACTTATAAAACGATCAATAAATTCCTCATATATACCCTCTTCTACATATATCCTCTGGACAGATATGCATATCTGTCCAGAATACGAAAATGAGCCTGTAATACATCTCTTTACAGCATAATCTATATCCCCATCTGAGTGGACAATCACACCTGCATTACCTCCTAATTCCAAGATCACCTTCTTTTTGTTTGCCTTCTCCTTGAGATACCATCCCACATCAGTACTCCCTGTAAAGGTGAGCATCTTTATCCTTTCATCAATCACTATCTCCTCTGCCAGGGGACTGGGGCAGGGGATAATATTCACCCCACCATGCCCGATACCTGCCCCTTCAATAATCTCTCCTAATATCAAGGCTGTAATAGGGGTCTTTGATGCAGGTTTCAAGATGATTGGATTACCTGATGCTATGGCAGGTGCGATCTTATGTGCTACAAGATTTAATGGGAAATTAAATGGTGAGATCCCGAGAATGGGGCCTATGGGGAATCGTCTGGTGATGGCAAGACGTCCCTCAGAGCCCGACATAAGATCAAGGGGAATAAGCTCTCCATATATCCTCTTTGCCTCCTCTGCCCCTATCTTAAAGGTATTTATAGCCCTCTTTACCTCTATCATAGAGTCAGTAATCGGCTTTCCAGATTCAAGGGTGATAGTCGTGGCTATCTCCCCTCCCCTCTCCTCTATCCCCTTGCTTATCTTCTCCAGTATCTCTGCACGCCTATAGGCAGGGAGTCTCCTTGTATTCTCAAAGGCTAATACTGCACTATCAATGGCATTATTTATATCCCCCTTTTCTCCCTGAGATACTACCCCCACTACCTCACCATTGTATGGGTTTAAAACCTCCATCTCTTGAGAAGACCCCCTCCACTCTCCAGATATAAAAAGTTTATAATGTTTACCCAT
The DNA here is from genome assembly GCA_016212345.1 of Nitrospinota bacterium. Taxonomy (GTDB): domain Bacteria; phylum Nitrospinota; class Nitrospinia; order SZUA-224; family SZUA-224; genus SZUA-224. The sequence continues at coordinate 6,046 of JACRGM010000242.1, read as the reverse complement.
TTCCCCTATATTTCCTCTGAAAATAGCCCTACACCCTCACACAAAGACACGGACAAACAAGTTTGTCCATGCCACCCCTGCCTTCTAAAAATATCTATATCCTGTGTACCTTCATAAGGTTGGTTGACCCCATTACAGATATAGGGGCACCCATAATGATCACAAGAGAATCACCCCTTCTCACCATCCCCTCTTTTAATAAGAGCCTATCTACCTGTGCTATCAATTCATCTGTATTCTCTATAGGTTCCATTATCTTAGGTATCACTCCCCAGTAGAGACACAATCTCCTCTTTATCTCTTCATTGGGAGTAAAGGCGATGATCGGCACAACTGGACGATCCTTAGATATAAGGAGTGCTGTTGAACCTGATTGGGTAAAGGCTACGATCGCCTTTGCCCCAATCTTATAGGCAGTATTAGCAGCAGCATTACTCACTGCCTCAGGGAAAGAGAGTTCTTTATCTAACTCATATCCTTTATATCCTCTCTTATGAATAATGCTCGATTCAGCGGTATCTATTATCCTTGCCATCATCTCCACTGATTCAATAGGATATTTCCCCACAGCTGTCTCTCCAGAGAGCATCACAGCATCCGTACCATCAAATATAGCATTGGCTACATCTGATGCCTCTGCCCTTGTAGGGATTGGATGCTGTATCATTGATTCAAGCATCTGTGTGGCTGTTATAACAGGTTTCTTGACCTCATTAGCCCTTCTGATAACCTCTTTCTGTATTATTGGGACATGCTCAGGGGATATCTCTACACCTAGATCCCCCCTGGCAATCATCACCCCATCTCCCTCTTTTAGTATCTCGTCAAGGGATTCTATTGCCTGTGGCTTCTCTAATTTGGCAATCACATGTATCTCCTTTTGCGACTTTGAGATGATACCTTTCACCTCTCTGATATCCTCAGGCCTTATTACAAAGGATATGCCAAAATAATCAATCCCCTCCCCTATCCCGAACATAATATCCTCCCTGTCCTTATCTGTAAGGGAGGGCATACCAATATCTACACCTGGGAGATTTATACCCTTATTATCCCTCAACAATCCACCAATTATAACCTTACATCGAACCTCTCTTTCTCTTCTCTCTACAACCTGAAACCGTAATAATCCATCATCAAGGAGTATAATATCACCCACATCTACATCCCCTGTAAGACCGCTATAGGATGTGGATACGATCTTATCTGTTCCAATAACCCTATCTGTTGTTATGATAAATTCAGTATCCTTGTTCAGATATACAGAACCTTTCTCGAATCTCCCGATCCTGATCTTTGGCCCCTGAAGATCAAATAATATTGCCACTGGTTTTAAGACCCTTTTTGAGACATTATGTATATGCCTGATTACCTCTTCATGGCTCTCACGGGTACCATGAGAGGAATTTAGACGGGCCACATCCATCCCGGCCATAATAAGCCTTTCTATCATCTCTTCTGAGTGGGAGGAAGGACCTATGGTACAGATGATCTTTGTCTTTCTTGTCAATATTCCCATCTCTTTATTCATGTCTCTCCTTTTTGTAATTATAATAGATACATTCATGATGTCAATAGCTGAATTATTACAGAAAATCTAATCGCACAGATTGAAATATTTTGATATTATTTATAGTAAAAGAATATATATCGGAATGGATCTTTAATTTTAATCATGTTCGCAGGTTATTTATCCCTTTATAAAAGTGGTGACTTAAAGAGGCGCATACAGAGACTATTGAGATCTCTTATAAGGTGTACCTTGTGTCCTAGAGCCTGCGGGGTCAATCGTATAAAGGGTGAGACAGGATATTGTCGTGCAGGGTACATGATATGTGTGAACACAGCACAGCCTCATATGGGAGAAGAACCAGTATTAAGTGGATCAAAAGGGGCAGGTACCATCTTTTTCAGTCACTGTAATCTTAGGTGTATATATTGTCAGAACTACCAGATAAGTCAGTTGGATAAAGGGTATGAGATAGATATAAAGACCCTTGCAGGATATATGTTATCCCTTCAAGATAGAGGATGTCACAATATCGAGTTGGTTTCCCCTTCTCACTATATCCCCCAAATCATGGAGGCACTCTACATCGCTATTCCGATGGGGCTAAATCTACCTATTGTCTACAACTCTAATGGATATGACTCAGTATCTACCCTTAGATACCTTGAAGGGATTGTGGACATATACCTCCCTGATGTGAAGTATAGCCGTAATGAAACAGCCTATGAATTATCCAATGTAAAAGACTATGTAGATCTTAATCATAGAGCACTTAAGGAGATGCATCATCAAGTGGGTTCCAGACTTTTTATAGATTCAGAAGGGATAGCAAGGAGAGGTCTTATTATACGACACCTAGTTCTTCCAGGGCATCTCATCGAAACAAGGGAGATCCTAAGATCCATTCGGAATGACCTGGGGAATGAGGTACATATAAGCCTGATGGGTCAATATTTCCCGACTTACAAGGGCTTGTACCATCCTGACCTGAAACATCCCCTTACCTCTGAAGAATACGAAGAGGCTGTAGCGATACTTGAAGAAGAAGGGTTTGAAAATGGCTGGATCCAGTCTCTTAAGGATATAAACGACGATTTCAGGCCTGATTTTGATTCTGAAGATGTCTTCAAGTTCTTGTCATCAACTTGACAATAATACCATTATATTAGTATGATATTGGATATTAAGTATTAGGAGATACTGATATCGATAAATCGAATCTATTTGATGAGCTTCGTTCTCTATGTAAAGAGTTTGAGAAGGGGGAGAGGTGTGTCAAGGTAGAAGGTCTTTACGGCTCTTCAAAGGGATTCTTCCTTACCAATCTTAAATCCACTATATCTCGATCTATCCTTATAATAACCCCTGACCATGAATCCGCTGAAAGGCTTCATGATGACCTTATCTTTTTTATCAATGATGATAATAATAAAGGTGGAATGGTATCCCTATTCCCTCCATGGGAGATCCTTCCATACGAGTCTATCTCACCTCACCCTGAGGTGGTTGGACAGAGACTAATGGTATTAGATAGACTCACGGAGAAAGGTGATCTCATAGTGATCACCTCGATTGAGGCTGTTATCCAGAAGGTGGTCTCTCGAGATATCCTTGAGGATATTGTGATTGAGATCAAGATTGACGATACCTTAAAGATGGATACTATATCAGATCATCTTATAAGATGTGGTTATCAATTCGCTGATCTTATTGAGTACAAAGGGGATTTTGGCATCAGAGGAGGGATCTTTGATATATTCCCTTCCTCTTCCCCTAACCCTGTCAGGATAGAGTTCTACGGTGACAGGGTAGAATCTATAAGGGAGTTCGATGTTGCTACACAGAGGTCTATTCATCCTCTTGATAGCGTAAGAATACTCCCTGTCAAAGAGGTGGTTCTATATCCCGATATGTTGAAACAAGGTGTCAGGATGGCTACGCTCTTTGATTACCTCCCATCAGATACAGTAATTGTATTAGATGATCCTGATACGATTAAAAAGAAGGGGGAGAAGTTCCTGTGTATGGTCATGGATAGATATCGTGAATCTCCAATTAAGATATCATCTCCTTTATCTCTCCCTGAATTATTTTATATAAAAGATGGATTGGATGGCCATATAGGTTCCATGCAGATAATAGAACTATCTCCTCTTAAACTCTCGAAAGAGGGAGACCCTCTCACATATATGATCAATATTAAGACCATGGATTCATATCATAAAAGGTTCGATGCCTTTCTAACCCAGATCAGATCATGGTTTGATGATCATTTTAGTATAATCCTATCTGTTCCTACAGAAGGGCAGGCAAGGAGACTGAGGGAGATGCTATGTGAGGATGATGATGATTTAGAGGCATCTATAATTACCCATCCCCGAATCCTTAGATTTGATCACCCATCAATATCTATTGTAACAGGACAATTATCATCTGGATTTGTATTGTCAAATGAGAAACTTGTCTTTGTTGCTGAGCATGAGATATTTGGGGTCTCAAGGAAGAGACGTTTCAGGAAAGGGAGTAAGGTTAGGGATTTTCAGATAGGTCTTGGTGATCTGACCCCAGGCGATTTTATTGTCCATATAGATTATGGTATAGGTGAATATCTCGGAGTAAAGGATCTAAATATGGAGGGTGTTGATGGAGAACTTCTGGAGATAAGGTACACAAATAACGATAAACTCTATCTACCTATGGAGGGATTGAAGTTTATTCAGAAATATATAGGGACAGATGACGCCCATCCACCCCTTGATAAGTTAGGCGGATCATCATGGAGAAGGACTAAGGAGAAGGCAAAAGAGTCAATAAAGGAGATGGCAGAGGGGCTTTTGAAGCTATATGCCACCCGTGAGATATCAGAAGGATTCTCCTTTTCACCAGATAGTATCTGGCACAAAGAGTTTGCTGATTCATTTGAATATGAAGAGACAGATGACCAATTAAAGGCTATAAATGATGTGAGGTTAGACATGGAGAGGCCAAAGTCAATGGATAGGCTAGTATGCGGTGATGTGGGGTATGGGAAGACAGAGATCGCTATGCGTGCAGCCTTTAAGACGGTTATGGATAATAAACAGGTAGCTGTGTTGGTACCGACAACCATACTTGCACAACAGCATCTTCAAACCTTTTGTGAAAGGTTTCGTTCCTTTCCTATAAATATCGAGATGCTGAGCCGATTTCGCACTGTCAAGATGCAAATGGAGATCTTAAAACGATTAGAAGAAGGGGATATTAATATAATTATAGGTACGCATAGATTGATCCAGAAGGACATTAAATTCAAGGAGCTTGGACTAGTAGTTATAGATGAAGAGCATCGCTTCGGGGTAGCCCACAAGGAGAAATTGAAAGGTCTCAGAAATACAGTGGATGTCTTGACACTAACTGCTACCCCCATACCTAGAACACTCTATCTCTCAATTATGGGTATAAGAGATATGAGTCTAATAAATACACCACCACAAGACAGGCTTGCCATAAAGACATATATAAGGAAATTTGATGATAATACAATCCGTGAGGCTATCCTGCGAGAGATGGATAGAGGGGGACAGATATTCTTTGTCCATAACCGAGTGGAGAGTATCCATGTAATAGCCCAATACCTTCAAAGGTTGGTGCCAAAGGCAAGGATTGGTATTGCCCATGGTCAGATGCCTGAGAAGGGATTGGAAGATGTTATGCTAAGTTTTATAAATCAGGAGATCGATCTCCTGATCTGTACGACTATCATTGAATCAGGACTAGATATCCCATCAGCAAATACAATTATAATAAATAGGGCTGATAAATTTGGTTTGGCCCAGTTGTATCAACTCCGCGGTAGGATTGGTAGGGATAGGTATCAGGCATATGCCTATCTATTGGTACCCGGAGAATCTTTATTAATTGATGAGGCGAAAAAGCGGTTGAGGGCGATTGAAGAGCTGAGTGAACTTGGATCAGGATTCAGACTTGCATCAAGAGATCTGGCAATAAGGGGGGCAGGGAATATCTTGTCCCACCAGCAATCTGGTCATATTGCTGCTATTGGATTAGACCTCTACTGTAGATTATTGGAGAAGACAGTGAGAGAGCTTAAAGGAAAGCCTCAGAAGGAGGAGATTGAATCTGAGATAGACATAAATATAAAGGGCTTTATACCCAAGGGGTTTATCCCAAATACAAATCAAAGACTAGAGATGTATAGGAGGCTCTATCTTATAGATAATCTGGAGGGGATCGATGATATAAGGATTGAATTAAAAGATAGGTATGGTCCTCCCCCTGAATCGTTGAGGAGATTATTGGCTATAGTAGAATTAAAGGTCCTAGCAAAGGGACTTAGAATAGAAAGGATAAAGATGAACGGGGATAGGGTTTTATTGGTATTTAACAATAATACCCCTCTCTCTTCTGAGAGGCTTATTAGTTTCATAAAAGAGGATGAAAAAAGGATGGGTTTTGTCTCTGAAAATACCCTTGAGATTGGGCTAAAGAATAGGGGATGGGAAGCTATGTGTCTTGAGATAAAAGGGTGTCTGCAAT